>JAFMRP010000623.1 GCA_017354095.1 Ktedonobacteraceae bacterium | reverse complement strand
TCATGTTACATACAATAGGATGCAATACAAAACCATACCACTAATAAACGCACTACAGGCACGATATCCACGATACGGCATACTATTGTCATCAATAGAGAACCTTATCTGTCCTCTACTAGTAGAAACGATTAGCGCATATAACAGGTAACACGGATAGTCTCTACAATCGAGAAGTACTATTGCTCTCTTGAACAATGCCGTGCCTGGTATGTATCTGTCACTTCGCGGGAGAGATCTTTAAGACAAAGGCATGCTCATATGGTTTGCTTGCTGGTAATTCAACGCTCAGCCCATCAGCGTCGTGCCGCCAGCGCAACTCCTCATCAGACCCCAGCATCTCCACCTTTCCAACTTGCTGCCTGAATACATTACTGCCAGTTGCTAGCGTTTTGATGGTTACAGTCCCGTCTTCAGGCCACATCAGCACGGTTGCATAGAGTATCTCCTCGCGCGTCGTAAAGCGAATATCCTGGCTGGTGAACGCGGCTCGTTTGGTATCGGTGAAACTCCCGCTCTCGATCCTGGTTGGCCCTTCGCCAAAGATCTTCCAGGGGCGCGTACCATAAATTGCCTCCCCATTAAGGTGCAGCCAGCGCCCGATCTCTAGCAGTATCGTCTCCTCCGCTTCAGGAATGGTGCCATCCGGGCGTGGACCGATGTTGAGCAGTAATGCCCCATTCTTGCTCACAATATCCACCAGGTCACCGATAAGAGATGCGGCCGTTTTGTACTCCTGGTTTTGAATATATCCCCAGGAATTTTTCGCGACCGCCGTATCCGTTTGCCAGAAACGCGGACGGATATCAGATAATTGTCCGCGCTCAATATCAAAGACAGCAGCCTCTTCAGGAAACGCCTCATGTTTATAGTTGATCGCCACACCGCGCTGCCATTGCGCTCCCTGGTTGTAGTAATAGGCGGCAAATTGCTGCAAATATGGACGGAACACAGGCTGTTCAATCCACCAATCAAACCAGACAATTTGTGGCTGGTATTTGTCTACCAACTCGCACGTTCGTACTAACCAATCGTCGAGAAACTCTTCATTTGGAGGCAGGGTTTCGGGCTGTGCGGGGCCATACAGCCCGGCATAACGCCTATCCTGGACATCAGAGTCAAATGCCATGCCGCCATTGAAGAACCACCAGTGTTCGGCACGATGACTGGAAAGACCAAAAACTAACCACTGTTTGCGCACTGCCTCAGCCAACTCGCCGATGATATCCCGCTTCGGCCCCATTCTGACCGCGTTCCACTCCGAAAAACGACAATTGTAGAGCGCAAAGCCGTCATGATGCTCAGCTACCGGAACCACAAACTGCGCTCCGGCTCGCCTGAAGAGATTGGCCCAATGGTCGGGATCAAACTTTTCCGCCGTAAATAATGGGATGAAGTCTTTATAGCCGGAGCTTATCTGTGGCCCATAGGTTTCTAGATGATGCTTGAACTCTGGGGTATCCTGCCGGTACATGTTACGCGCATACCACTCATTGCCAAAGGCTGGCACGGAATACACGCCCCAGTGAATAAAGATACCAAATTTCGCATCCTGGTACCATGTAGGAATAGAGTAACCCTTGAGCGACTCCCAATTGGCCGCGAACGGACCGGTGGCAATACTCTGCTGGATCGCTTGCCTCGCTTCTCTAAGATGCATGCCTGCCTCTTCCTTACTCGGCCTTCTATGACCGTTCGTCAATTGCGCGCTTTAAGAATGTTTAGAAAGTGTTTTCTCACCAGATTATAAAAGGCCGAAAATCATTTCGCAACATCCCGGCCCCCATTGACTTTCTCATAGAGAAATGTTATGTATAATAGCAAGTTTATCGATAAATTAATCTACCCCAACGAAGGGGCCCTATGACGACGATCTACGATATTGCGAAAGCAGCCGGCGTTACCGCGACCACCGTTTCGAATGTCCTGGGTGGCAAAGGATCGGTGAGTAAGGCGACACGTGCCCGCGTCATGAAATACGTCCAGGAGCTTGGCTACCAGCCTAACCTGGTCGCTCGCAGCCTGATCAAAGGGCGCACTGGCTTGATTGGCCTGGTCGTGCCCAGGCTGGAAAACCCCTTCTACGCGGAAATCGTTACCGCCGTCGAACGCCTGGCCTACGCCGCTGGCAGACGCATCTTCGTCAACACCCTCTCCTCCGATGACGAGTTTGGCCAGCAGATGCTCAGAGACCTCGCTTCTCGCCGTGTCGAAGGCATTCTGGCTATGGCGGGAAGCATCTCGATTAACAGTCTGCTCAACTCCATAGATCTCCCGGCCGTGTATTGCCTGGATGAAGCCGAGGACGAACCGCTGCTTCCATCCGTATCCTTCGACTTCACGCAGGGAGGACAACTGGCCGCGGAGCACCTGGTAAGCCTGGGGCACCGCCGTTTTGGCATCGTGACCTCCAAGTGGGGCGTGGGAGAGGTGGGCCACCTTGTCCGTATCGAGGGCTTTAAGAAAGTGCTGGCTGAACATGGTCTGGAGATTTTGCCAGAGCACATTCAGGCCGGACAGGACAGGCTGATGGAAGGCAAAGCCGCCGGTTATCGGCTCCTGACACAGCCTGATCCGCCCACCGCCATCTTTGCTGTCAACGACCTGATGGCTATCGGCGTTATCTCGGCGGCCTGGGAGCTGGGCCTGCGTGTCCCACAGGATCTCTCGGTCGTCGGCTTTGACGACATCATGCTGGGCCAGTATTTAACGCCGCCTCTCACCACTATCGTCATCGATAAGGATGCTCTCATGACGCAAGCTCTCGAACTGTTACTGCGTGCCATTGAGAGCCAGGAAACCATTACCTCTCCACCATTATTGCCGGCTCGCCTCGTCATTCGCGGGTCGACTGGCCCTGCTCAACACGATTAAGCAGAAAGGAGGCATGATCCCACAACCTTTGACGGGGGTTTGGGGGGCACAGCCCCCGGAAAGAACTTTTCCCCCCTTTCGCCCGCGGAGCGGGCGAGAAAGAAATATTGGCATTCTCTATTCAGTCATCGACGACTCACGTAGTATTTGCTCAAAGCAGACAAGGAGACCCAGCATGCCGGCCTTATTTATGAAACAACATGCCCGGCCTTTCCCGGTCGCGATCTCTACCCTTATCCTTCGAGGCTTCGCTCTGCCTGCCCACAGGTGGAAAGTGCGGCTTCAACGCTTCTGATCACCCTTTCATCACACACGGTAGCCACGTTTTGTATCACTTCATCTCTCATTCGCGAGAGCAATCGACTTTCACCGAAAGCGAGGTTTTACATGAAGCCTACTCCAAAACGGGCCTCAACGCAGGCTCTCATACGATTGGTATCAGGCGCGATGCTGCTCTGCATGCTAGCAGTGGGTATCGCCGCGTGCGGTGGGCCAAACGACGGTAAAATCCACCTGACTCTGTGGTACTGGAATCGTTCGATCTCTGATAAGCTCATCGCCCAGGTGAGCCAGCAGTTCCCTAACGTTGTTCTCGACGCCGTCAAAATTAACGACTACGACAACAAAGTCCGTACCTCGATGGCTGGACATCATGGGGTACCTGACATCATGGGTATCAACTCCAACATCTCCACCTATTTCCCCGATGAAGACCAGTTTGTCGATCTGAGGAGCTTAGGTGCGGATGACGTTAAGTCCGAGTATCTGCCCTGGAAATGGAACCTGGGCGTCGCGTCCGATGGCAAGATGATTGGCTTCCCCATGGATACCGGGCCAACGGCGCTCTTCTATCGCGCGGACATCTTCCAACAGGCTGGTCTGCCTACCGATCCAGATCAGGTGTCGCAGCAGATCAAAACCTGGGACGACTACCTGCAGGCTGGCCTGAAGATCAAACAGGCCACTAACGGCAAATCCTTCCTCGTCGATTCAAGCGCTTCCATCTATTCGCAGATGAAGGCCCAGAGCCCCAAACAGTACTTCACCACTTCCGGCCAGTATATCGGCGATCAACAATTCATGAAAAATTTCTGGGATGAGGCCGTCAAGGCCGACAAGATGGGCGTCACCGCCAAAATCACTCAGTGGACCAATGAATGGAACAAGGGCGTCAGTAGCGGGCTGATCTCGACCTTTGTCGGCGCTGTCTGGATGAAGCAGGTCCTGCAGGATGCTGCTCCTGACACGGCTGGCAAATGGCGTATCGCTCGTGCTCCTGGCGGCGATGGCAACAATGGCGGCTCCTTCCTGGCCGT
>JAFMRP010000622.1 GCA_017354095.1 Ktedonobacteraceae bacterium | reverse complement strand
ATTGGCATGTGCATGCCACTAGTGGGAGCGAGATGAGGATACCATTGGTGGCGCCAGTTGCGTAAGCTGGTGATTTCGTTTTGCTGGCTGGTGATAATGCTGCTGGCCAGCGTTTTGATCTTGTTATGTTGTGCCTGTGCTTGTGCCCGTTTTGCCATATCGATGGCGCCCTGGTGGTGCTGGATCATGCTGTCGATAAACCGGGCATCAAAGGGGGCTGCGGGGGTAGCCATATAGCCATGCGGGCGCATGTTTTGCATGGCGTGTGTCGTGCTTCCGCTGCCGGCGGCCAGGATGATGGAGGTAAAAACCCCTAGCATCAGCAAAGGCAAGGATCGTTTCATTCGCTCCTCCTTCATTTTAATACTGCTTTGAGTGAAACGGTGGTTTTCTCAGCAGTAGCGTTTTGCCTGTGAGAAGCATAGCACGCCTGCTTGCTTTCGACAAACAGAGGAATGTTTGCTCTGATGACAGGGGGTAGGAAGCATAAATCGCGATGAGTTTTGCGGATCTCTATGGCAATGGCGGAGGGTGGGGAGCACCCTCCTTTGTTTTTTGTACTAGGGGCGGTATGTCACCTCCTGTGCTTCTTGTTCGTTTTGCCGGTGTAGGAAGCTGTGAGCGGGGGTAGTGTGTGCGATCTCGCGGCCATCTTTAAAGACGTGCAGGCGTGCGGGGAGCAGGCGCAGCGCTTCAAAGGCGGAAGGGGCGTCGAGTAAGACAAAGCTGGCCGGTTTGTCCTCTTCGATGCCGTAGTGATCTGTGATGCGCAGTGTGCGCGCGGCTCTGGTTGTGATCAGGTCGAGGATGTCGTTAATCTCTTCGTAGCCGCTCATATGGCAGAGGAAGATCGCCAGTTGTGCCGCTGCCAGCATATCGCCGCGTCCCAGTGGGAACCAGGGGTCCATGATGGAGTCGTGGCCTAGCGCGACATTGACGCCAGCAGCGAGCAGTTCTTTGACGCGTGTAATGCCGCGCCGTTTGGGGTAGGTATCGAAGCGGCCCTGCAGCACGGCGTTGTCGAAGGGATTAGCGATCACGTTCACCTGCGCCCGTGCCAGCAGGCCGATGAGTTTGAAGGCGTAGGCGTTGTCGTAGGAGTGCATGGCTGTGCAGTGGCTGGCGGTAACGCGGCCCTGCCAGCCCTGCTGCAGGGTATCGGTGGCCATCACTTCGGTGAAGCGCGAATGCGGGTCGTCGGTTTCGTCGCAGTGGCAGTCGATGTCGCGGTTGAACTCTTTTGCCAGCGCGAAAGCATAGTGTACGTCCTCTACGCCCATATCGCGTGTCCATTCGTAGTGTGGGATGCCTCCGACCAGACCGCAGCCCATTTCCATGGCGCGGCGCATCAGTTCGTGTCCGTTGGGGAAGGAGAGGATACCATCCTGGGGAAAGGCGACCAGTTGCAGGTCGCAAATATCGCGTACCTCTTCGCGCACCTCCAGCAGGGCACGCAGGGCGGTTAAATTGGGATCGCAGATGTCGACATGGCTGCGAATATGCAGTGTGCCCTGGGCCACCTCCCAGCGGATCTCTTCCAGCGCGCGTCGTTTAACGTCTTCATGCGTCAGAGTGGGCTTGCGCTCGCTCCAGATCTGGATGCCTTCCAGCAGTGTGCCGCTGGCGTTGTAGCGTGGCTGTCCAACGGTCAGTACCGCGTCGAGGTGGACGTGGGCATTGATGAAGGGGGGCGTAATGAGGCGGCCAGCTGCGTCAATTTCTCGATCTGCAGTGTTGTCTGGCAGGCTGGCGGTGATGCGGGCGAAGCGGCCATCTTTGATGGCGATGTCTACCGGGTTTTGATGCCGGTGCAGTTGTGCGTGCCGAATGATGAGATCATATTGCATTATTTTTGTCCTTTGCTTTTTTCTGTACTAGTGGCCAAGTTGCCAGGGGCGCCCGTGGGATTGGTAGATGGTTGGAGATGGTGTTTCCTGTGTGCGGCTGACCACATCGGGTTCATGAGCGCTCTTTTCTGCTCTGTATAGTGCATGGGCCAGTGCAGGCGGGGTTTTGATGAGGCCGGGAGCTGTGTAGACTCTTTTGGCGATGGCCTGGCACTGTGGGCAGGTTACCGGCATGTGCGCTTCAGCAAGTGGACGCCAGCATACAAACGGGCCACAGTGGGCGCAGTGAAATTCGTATTGTGGCATGTTTATCCTCCCATATTGTTTCTGGTTGATAGGGAATAGCGTCTCTCGCTACGAGAAAAGTATACGCCATCTGGCATAGATGTGGGAAATAGACGAATCCTCGATAAGGATGGAGCCAGACTGCTCTAGCCCTTGACAAGCAATATCTGGCAGTCTACTATGACACCAGAAATGCGATAAATACAGTAAAGTACAACTATAAATAGTAGATTCGCCGTCGCTTTCAGTCGCAAGTGAAGGGAGACTGATCATGACTACTATGGCAGTGGGTCATGAGACCCTGTTTAAGGTGGATCTTTCCAAGCCCTGGAGCCAGCAGCAGGTGCTTGGTCACAATCGCTGGCATCCTGATATTCCGGCTGTAGCCAGCGTAAGGCCGGGAGCGACCTTCCGTATGGAGTGTAAAGACTGGACTGACGGCCAGATTCAGAACTGCGACAGCGCGAACGATGTTCGTGATATTGATCTCTCGGTTCCGCACGTGCTTAGTGGGCCGATCGCGGTCGATGGTGCTGAGCCAGGAGATGTGATAGTCGTTGACATTCTTGATCTGGGGCCATTTCCGGGTCCGAGCACGGAATGGGGATATACGGGTATCTTTGCCAGGTCCAATGGTGGTGGTTTTCTGACGGATCGTTTTCCTGATGCTCACAAGGCAATCTGGGATCTAAGGGGAGTCTATGCGACATCGCGGCACCTGCCTGATGTCAGATTTGTTGGCATACCGCATCCCGGACTGATTGGTTGCGCGCCATCCCATGAGCTTCTGGCCAGGTGGAATAAGCGTGAGATGGATCTGATAGCCTCCAATCCCAATCGTGTCCCACCGTTAGCGCTGGCGCCGCTTGAGCATAACGCGGTTATGGGATCGCTGCGGGGTGGTAACTACCAGCACGCAGCTCAGGAGGCGGCTCGTACGGTGCCGCCGCGTGAACATGGGGGGAACTGCGACATTAAGAATCTGACGCGTGGCTCTCGCGCCTACTTCCCTGTTTATGTCAGGGGTGGCAATCTGTCTGTGGGTGACCTGCACTTCTCGCAGGGGGATGGAGAGATTACCTTCTGCGGGGCCATTGAGATGGCCGGTTTTATCGATCTGCAGGTTGATCTGATCAAAGATGGTGTCAACAGGTACAAGATGAACTGTCCCATTTTCAAGACCAGCCCGCTTGAACCGCGCTACTCCAACTTCCTGGTTTTCGAGGGAATCTCTGTTGATGAGCAAGGCAAGCAGCATTACATGGATGCTCATATCGCCTACAAGAACGCCTGCCTGAGTGCTATCGAGTATCTACAGACGTGTGGATATACGGCGGAACAGGCGTATATCATTCTGGGGGCTGCTCCAATAGAGGGAAGGATCAGTGGTATTGTTGATATACCGAATGCCTGCTGCACTCTCTATGTGCCAACGGAGATATTCCAGCGCGAAGTGGAGCCCATGAGGCATGCTGTGTCCCGCTCGTCCCAGGTCGCGACCAGCCACTAAGCTAAAAGGAAAGGTGACGCACGCAGGTTTTCCCTGCGCTCAGGGGACAGAAGAAGTATAGGCACAAAAAACTGGAGCCGAGCATCTGCCCGGCTCCAACTAGATTCTTGCGATGGGAACTCATCGCAGTGTAACGCCAGCGCTTAACTACCGGTGTAGCCGGGGAAGGAGGTGCCGCCCTTGTTGGGAGGATTGCCCGTGCCAAACTGGAAGTAGAGCGGTCGCTCGGCCACAATCGAACCATTGAGCGCCTGGATGCTCGCCGAGACCTCGTAGGCGCCGGGCGGATTGTAGGCTCTGGACATCGGAACCACCAGGGCATTGACATCCACCGTCGAACGGCTGTGGGGCTTGAGCTCGACCGTCTTCTGGATCACCGTGCCCCCGGTGTAGAGGGTCACCACCACATCTACCGCCGAGGCGCCGGGATTCTGCAACGTGATGAACTCGCGCCAGTTGCCCAGAGTCATGCCTTCGGAGAACGCGTAGTTGGCGTGGCTGGCTGGTCCAGCCTCACCCACCGCATCCGAGGCGCCAGGCAGAGGTACAC
>JAFMRP010000082.1 GCA_017354095.1 Ktedonobacteraceae bacterium | reverse complement strand
GTCCAGCCGATGTTGGTTACTGTCGTCACCAGGATTTCGCCGGGCTGGAGTTGACCGCCCTGTTCGGGCGAAGAGATCACCCGTACCCGGCCCTCGATGATGCCCGCAGAGCCCGCGAAGCCGGTGATAGCGTCGCCGATGGGCGTGCCCTGGCTGCCTGTCGCATCGAACACATTGTTGTTACGCCGGGGGTCCGCGGCCCATTTGAACGGATCGAAGTGTCCTCGGATCAAGCGCGGGTAGGAGGGCAGCGCGCAGTAGCGCTCATAGGCCGCGCGGCGGGCGGGGATGGCAGCACAGGATGTGTCATCGCCGCCAAGGAGGGCCAGGATCTCATCGATAGACAGGAAGAAAAGGTCTTTTTCCTTCCCTGTGAGTTCACTGGCACGCAAGACAAACGCGCGCAGCACCCAGAAAACGCGAATCACCTCTGAACGGGCAGCTTCGCGATCGCGAAAGGCCGCCGACGCCCGCTCGATCTGGCGACTCGTTGCGGTCACCTTGCGTGGATAGCGCTGCCGGAAGCGTTGCCACGCCGCCACCTGCGCCTCTTTCTGGCGAGCGAGCAGGGTATCTGCATCCGCGGGCGCCTCACGCAGGCCGGCGAGTTGCTGCTCGATCCAATCGGGATCCTCGGCAGGACGCGGGAAAGAGATCTCGAACTCGTGCGAGCTGCGGTGGCCGTACTGGCGCGCGAAGGTCGCCCGGTCGATTTCTCCGCGAGCCAATCGTGAAAGGCTCAGCAGTGGTCCCAGGCTTTCCAGCTGGCTCTGTCCTGAGAGGATCGCATTGGCATCCGCTTCACCCACCAGTTTACTTACCTTGAGCCGGGCCCTCATCAGCGCGCCTCCATCCCTCCTGGCGCCAGCCTCCAGCATATGGCAGCACTCGTGGAAAAATGGCTCCAGATCATCGCGCCAGAGGGCGATCAAGGCAGCCGGGCTGGTCGTGGCCTGGATCTGGGCGTGCAGCTGCTCACAGCGCGACTGCGCCGTCTCTAAAAACGCGGGCAGCCGCTTGAGATTGACGCGGATGCGCATCTGGAGGCGTATCGCCACCGGCAGGATCTCGCGCAATAAGCGCCAGCGAGGGATGGGAATCAGCGGAGTCTCCACGCCGTCGGGGACGCGTCCGAACACCGTCTCATTCAGCTCATTGAAGCGTCTGGTGCTCATACCAAACGCCGCCCCTACGGTCGCGAGCAGGCTCAGATTCATATAGAAGCGTCCACCAATGTTGCCGATCAGCGGATAACCATGAAGGGAAGTGATTGGCATAGCTCCGCCCATGAAGATTTGTATGAGCGACCAGGAGCAGGGTGTCATAACATCGGGCACCGCCTCGCCAAGATTGCCACTGGTCCACAGGAAGTCGCCTGCCAGGCTATCGTTCCACTCCTGGGGAGCGGGGTTCTGAGCATGCAGAGTAGTGATTGGGCGAGCCTGGACGATAAAGAAGCGGCCATCGTGCAGCGTCCACTCGACATCCATGGGCTGATCGTAGAGTAACTCGATGCGGGCGCCGATGCGGGCAAGTTCAGCGGCCTGCGCCGGGCTGAGCACCGGACGGGTGCGCTGATCCTCTGGGACAGGTTCCTCGCGCGTGCCATCGGGAGAGCGAACCGTCATTACCGTTTTCTCATTGATTGCTTGCTGGATAATCGTCCAGTTCTTGCGATCAACGATCAGGGTATCGGGCGTGACCTGGCCGCTAACGAGGGACTCACCCAGTCCCCAGGTCGCATTGATCGTCACCTGATCGCGAGCGCCAGTCAGAGGATCGGCGGTAAAAAGAACGCCAGCCGCATCGGCGGGAACGAGCGACTGAACCACTACTGCCAGGCTCACATCCTGGGAAGCTATATGGTGGCGCGCGCGGTAAGCGATGGCCCGGGCGGTCCAGAGCGAAGCCCAGCAGCGTTTGATGGCATCGAGGACCATTGATTCACCGTGCATATTGAGATACGACTCCTGCTGGCCGGCAAACGACATCTCGGGGAGGTCTTCAGCGGTAGCCGAGGAGCGCACAGCCACAGGGACAGGTGTGCCAGGCGCCAAAAGCTGATAGGCATCGTGAAGCGCCGAAACGATAGCAGCCGGCATGGCCCCCTGAGCGAACAGGCCGGCAATCTGTTTTGATGTCATTTCGTATTGAACGGGATCATCGACAGCCGGGAGCGTTGCCAGGATCTGCTCTTGCAGGTTATTCTCAGTAACAAAGAGGCGATAGGCAGTGGTAGTGACATGAAAGCCGGGGGGCACAGGCAGACCAGCAGCAGCCAGGCGTGCCAGGGAAGCCCCTTTCCCGCCCACCAGTTCTAATGTAGCGGAGGTATCGTCCAGTGGTAAAACGAGTGGTGCAGGTGATTCATTGTGCATTGCGAACACTCCTGAAGGGTCATGACTTCATTTCTTGCTGGAACTGTTCTTGCATGATTTCCAGAACACGGTCCAGGTATTGTTGAAAGGTATGAGAGACGGTTTGTAGTGCCGCGGGAGAGGCAGCGTGTTCAGGTTCAAGGGAGCGATGAACCGTCTCGGCCATCAGTTCTGCCATCTCCTCGTCAGAGGGCGTAAATTCGTCCGGCATCAGAGGAGCCACGAGGAAAAAGCCCATAAAGATGGCCGAGAACATAAACACCTGCGCTTGCAGGCTCAGATCCACGCGTACCAGTTGTTGTTCGCGCAGCACTTCGAGGTAGGTTTTGAAGCCGACCAGTCGTTCCATGTAGGTCACACCGCTCCGCTCGTGATGTGCCCACTTTCCGAGCATTTCCATATCGCGCAGCAAGGCAGCCTTCAGCACCGGGCGTTGCATCAGTGCAAGCGCGCTATGTTTGAGGAGGCCGCGCAGTGTCGTGCCCGCGGGATCTGTTGTAATGCGCTGTCTGATATCCTGCGCGCACTCCAGGCGTTCGCGTTTCATCAGAGCGCCGAAGAGCGCTTCGCGTGTTTTCCAGCGCAGGTACACGGTCGCCTTCGCCACGCCTGCCTGTTTCGCGATATCATCCATCGTGATTTTGGAGTAGCCCCAGCGTACCAGGAGAGTGGCTGTGGCATCGAGGATGCGTGAGCTAATATCCTGTTTCTCTGGCATGCGATCCGAGTTCAATGGTTCTGGCAAGGCTGATCTCTTCCAGTTGATAGAATTTGTGACTGGATACAAATATCCAGTCATTATGTATAGCTGATCAGAGTATAGCCGAGGGAGGTGGGATTGTCAAGGGGGAAGAGAAGGTGAAAAAGTTACAAAAATGGCATATATATGTTAAAATAGATATACTTTAATTATAGGGAGCCGGGGCAGTAGCAAAGGATCCCAATCCTCACGCAGTTAATATAGAATTTAGACTATACAGCGAAGTGCAAGCAATTACTACTATTATGGTGTGATACAGGTTTTTTATAGATACTGGTATGGAGAAAATGACTTATGAAAAAGCGACTTTTTTTCATCAGTATTCTGATGATGCTTGTGGTACTGGTTGTCGCATTCTGGTCACTGGGGTTCGACCTGACAAAAGTTGGGGCAATCTTTTCAGCGAGCAAGACGCCTGTAGGCACGCTGGATGGTATCACGAGTGATGGCAGGCTTTATGGGTGGGCGCTTTCCAAGGCATTGCCAGCGCAGACGATTAGCGTGCATATCTACCTGGACGGAGCGGCTGGCAAGGGCAAGTACATGGGAGCGGTCAAAGCCAACCTGCCGAGGGCAGACGTCAACAAGGCGCTGAAGGTGAGTGGTGATCATGGTTTTGTGTGGGCTGTTCCCCCGAGTGTCAAAGGGAAGCACACCTTTTATGTGTATGCTATCACCCCTAACTGGAAAGCGGGCATGACCAATCCGCAATTGCAAAAATCGCCACTCAGCGTCAATATCCAGCAAAGAAAGCCTATAGGCAAGCTAGAGAGTGTTACGGGTGATGGTGTTGTGAGAGGGTGGGCGCTGGCCCCGCTACATCCCGGGCAGGCGGTCAGTGTGCGTGTATATGTGAATGGTCCGGCGGGTAAAGGCAAATTGCTGGGTACAGTCAAAGCCAACCTGATCAGGAATGACGTCAATACCAGCACCGGTTATGCTGGAGATCATGGTTTCCGCTGGTACATCCCGGCCAAGCTAGAGCAGTATGTCAAAGGGAAGCACACCTTTTATGTGTATATTGTAAATCCTGATGGTGGTACCAATCCGCAGCTTAGTAGCTCGCCAAAAAGCATTTCAACCACATACAGATTGCCTTCTGGCTACCTGGACAGCGCCTCCGCTAATGGCATTTTGACGGGCTGGGCGCTGGCCCCGCGGCATCCTGAGCAGGCAGTCACCGTGCAAGTGTACGTTGATGGTCTTATCAGCAAAGGCGGGAAATTGATCGCAACGCTGCAGGCAAACGGCTCCAGGGATGATATCAATAAAACCACCGGCTATAGTGGGAATCATGGATTTAGCTGGCTGCTGCCCGAGCTTTACGCGGATGGCAAGCACACCTTTTACCTTTATGTTGTAGATCCTGATGGTGGGCCCAGGCGGTTAGTTGGTGGAGCGCCGAAAAACCTTAGTAGCAAGTCGGCGAAATCGTATGGTCAGGTGGATGGTATCAGCAGTGATGGAAAGGTAACGGGCTGGGCGCTATCGCCAGAGGCTCCATTACAGGCACTGACCGTTTATGTATACGCTGATGGTTCCGCCAGCAAGGGTGGGAAGCTCATTGGCACAATACAAGCCAACCAGCCCAGTGCCGATGCCAATCAGGAAAGCGGTTATGGTGGGGATCATGGTTTCAGCTGGCAGTTGCCCGGCAAGTATAGGCTTGACAAGCACACATTTTACCTCTATGTCTTCAATCCCGGGTGGAAGCATGGCATAGCGAAGTCGTTGCTCAGGGGGTCACCGGTTGTCTTTACGGGCACGCCTCCTGAGGCATAGATAGGTGGATGGCACCGGGTAGGCGGGTGGCTGGGTGCACGAGGGCCTCGTGCACCCGCAAGGGGGTTGACCAATTCCGATGGGACAAGGGTGGAGAAGGGCACGGAATTGGTCAGGCCTGGGCCGGCTAGCCTCTGTATTCCGAGCCCCAACGACGCTGCGCGTCTACCTGCGGTCAGGTGCTCGGAAAGGAATCCCCCACAAGGGGGGCCCTACATTTCCCGCGGGCACGAGGGAGGCGGGTGTACCATGGGAATTGGTCAGTATTCATGCGTGTTCTTCTATGCTCCACTTAATCAGTCCAATAGCAGGGAACAATTCATAAGGGAACTGAATTTATGAATCTGTTGATGCAACCGGGAAAAGCAAAAACACTTATCATCATAGCTCTTTCCATTCTCGGAGTAATAATAGTCACCAGTCTTGGTATCTCTTTTCTCCTCAACAATGGTAGCAACACGGGCCAGCATTCGGGTACGCCATCTGCTCAGGTACCCGTGGCATCGCCGTTATTGTTTGGTACCAACATAGATCTATTAGACAGTAAAAATCAGGCATTTACATCCACAACAACGCAAAGTGGCCTAAGGAATTTACACATAAGAATCGTGCGCATTCCCATGCGTGCGAATGCTTCGGATGCAGCCATCAAGCAAGCGTTAGAATATGT
This sequence comes from Ktedonobacteraceae bacterium, assembly GCA_017354095.1. Lineage (GTDB taxonomy): Bacteria > Chloroflexota > Ktedonobacteria > Ktedonobacterales > Ktedonobacteraceae > Bu33. The sequence goes on along the minus strand of JAFMRP010000082.1, from coordinate 4,912 downwards.
AAAAGATCTCGAAGCGCTGCCCCTGGTCAACCTGCGCGGTTTGAGCGGTCCTGATGGTGTACGCAATGTGACGCGTATCGTCAAGGTGGTAAATCAAGTTTTTAATAATACACTGGTGTATTATGAGTACGGCAATGAAGACGATCTTTCTGGAATGACCGCCGATCAATATACCGCCAACTGGAACCAGATTGTACCAACCATCAAGCAACTGGCCCCGCAGGCGCAGGTAATGGGTCCATCGACCTATCGTTATGATAGCCATTATCTGAGCACCTTTCTGCAGAAGGCTCGTCCTATTCCAGACGCGGTAAGCTGGCATGCATATACGTGTGAGGAAGGAACCGCGAAAGAGCAGTGTTTGCAGCATATTCATGATTGGAGCCAGAACGCCGACAACGCGCGCCAGGTCATGCAACAAGTCACGGGCAAAACCCTACCGATTATGCTTACCGAGTGGAACTACGCGCCCAACGCTACGAATAATGATGGTAAGAGCAATGACGAGGATTTCATGAGCAAGTGGACGCTGCAGGCGTTACAGACATTGAGATCGGCGCAAGTGTATGCCTCCATGCAATTCGCAGCGACCAACAGTACGACGGCACTGATCAATAGTGATGGGACATTAACCGCCCAGGGATTGGCCTTGCAGGAGACTTATGATAACTGGTCCATTTCTGGTTCGACCACGCCTACCACGCCCGCGGGTACGGTCACACCGACCCAGGGAGCGAATCAGACGCCAACGCCAACGCCAGCTCAGTCTCCCGCGGCCACGCCGAAGCCGGGGACGAATCCGACTCCGGCACCGACGCAGCCTCCGGCGCCGCCTGATCCTATGCAGATCTACAAGCAGGCAACGAGCGGGCAGCCGCTCTACTCCTCCTCACTGGCGGCACAGGATGGTGGTAAGTGGGATGTTGTAAACAACTCGAATGGTGGTTATTGCGCCTTCGTGAATAGTAGTTATCATGCCTATGCGCCCGGGCAGAAGAGTTACACGCCGTGTATGTCGCATGTGACGTATCCGGCTGATTTCGCCGTCCAGGTTGAGATGACCGTGAGAGAAGGAGAGGGTGGTGGTGTGATTGTGCGGGCCGCGAACAGTGGAGGTTACAACAATCAATACCGGCTGCGTCTCGGCGTCAATGGTAGCTACAGCCTGGCATCGCAGGACAGGGCCAGTATCATTAGCGGCAGTAGCGCGGCGATTAAGACAGGTATCGGTCAGGTCAACGTGATTACGATTGTAGGATCGAAAACGACGTTGTACCTTTATGTGAATGGGCAATTGTTGCAAGTCGTATCCAACGTCATCCAGCATGATGGTCAGATCGGATTTTTTGCTGACACCTCAAACCAGCCGACCGAAGTCATCTTTAAGAACGTCAAGGTGTGGCGGTTCTAGCGAGCCGCCTTCCCGGCGCCCGTCTGGCCCCCCACCTCTCCCAGGCCACCCTCGCGGGTGGCCTTACATTTCCACAGTACGAACGACAGGCCTCCCGGTGTGAGTGGCCCGGTCCGGCCACCCGCGAGGGGTGGCCTTACATTTCCACAGGGCATTGTTCGTTTATGTGTCTCCTGCGGCGCTTAATTTTAAAACGCGAAGCTGCAATTGTAAGCGCTTACAGAGCGTAGCGAGATGTGGGATAGGTTTTTCTCTGCCCGCCGATCATCAATATATAATAAAGCGCTATTCTGAGTGATGTGCGATTGTTAATTCAAGCATATTTAAGGATTGACAAATATCAGAATATATGTTACATCTACCATTAGTTATGAAAGCGCTTGCAAGGTGATGATTCTCTCAAACTCTTATAAGATCCTCTTTCGATGATAGAGAGGAGCCGGGGGTAACAGGGAGCAGGATATATGCATTACAGGTCGGACCGCTCTGATGAGGTAACTATTTTTGATGTCGCTAAAGAGGCGGGGGTTTCGTATGCCACAGTATCGCGGGTTATCAATAATAAAGAGCATGTCAGTGCAGAGAAGCGAGAGCGGGTTTTGCGGGCAATGGCGCAGCTTGGATATGTAGCGAACGTTCAGGCCAGGAGCCTGGCTGGTGGGCGCACCCAGATTATAGGGTTACTCGTGCATGAACTGAATAATGATTATATTGGTGAGATTATCAAGGGCATAGACAACGAGATGGCCGAATCGCATTACGACATCATGCTTTACACCACCCACCGACGCAAAACCAAAGAATCGGTCTATGTGACAAGGCTGACCAGAAATCTTGTGGATGGACTGCTGCTGGTTTTGCCGCGCAATGCGGGGGCTTACCTGGAGACGCTGCACAAGCGTCGTTTTCCCCATGTGCTTGTTGATCACGAGGGTATCAGGCAGGGGGTATCGGTGCCATCGATTGTGGCTGAGAACTGGAAGGGAGCTTATGATGCGACGTGTTATCTGCTGCAGCTGGGGCATCGTCGTATCGGCTTTATCACGGGGGCCATGGAGATGGGGTGTGCCCAGGATCGCCTGGCGGGCTACAGGGCTGCGCTTCTCAAGCACAGTATACCGGTGATCCCGGAGTTGATTCGTGAGGGAAATTTTCTGCAGCCGCGAGGCTATAGCAGTGCGAAAGAGTTATTAAGCCTGGCGGAGCCGCCTACCGCTATTTTCGCCTCGAACGATATTTCCGCGTTTGGTGTTATGGAGGCGGTTCGGGACCAGGGATTGCAGATACCGCGCGACATTGCGATTGTTGGTTTTGATGATATTCCCCAGGCAACTCATGTGCATCCTCCGTTGACGACGGTGCGCCAGCCTCTGGAAGAGATGGGGCGGAGGGCTGCCGGGTTGCTTTTGCACTATATTGCCAATCCTGCTGCGGAAGTGGAGTGTATCGAATTGCCCACCGAGCTTATTATTCGTGAATCATGCCAGGCTCCGCGTACTCCACTTTCCCGGTAATCTGAAAGGAGGTGTCTCTTCGCCTATCCCGGTTCATTCATACTGTCGTGCGGTCGTTCCCTTGTGGGGAGATCTGTGTTTTTCGTAGGGCGCGACAACGCGAGCATTGATAGTTATGAATGTGGTTGTTATCTGTCCAGCGTTGGGCTACTCTCCGCATACACATTTTGAAGGGAGCATACAACCTTATGAAACGACGCGAATTTCTTCGTTCCGTGGGTGCTGCCGGAGCTGCTCTGGCACTGCCACTCTCTATCTCGGCCTGTGGAGGATCCACTCCTGGTGGCAGCCAGAACGCCACCATTAACTGGTGGCACATCCAGACGGGTGATCCGGGCAAAGCGACCTGGCAAAACCTGGCCAACCAGTACAAGAAAAGCCATCCCAACGTCAAGATCAACATTACCATCCTCGAAAACGACGCATTCAAGAGTAAGCTTGCCACTGTGATGCAGTCGGGCAACCCGCCTGATCTTTTTCAGAGTTGGGGAGGTGGTGTACTTTTCCAGTATGCCAAGGCCGGGCTTGTACAGGACATTACGGCTGATTTGCAGGGTCAATGGGGTGATTCGTTCAACAAGTCGGCATTGGATGTTTACGGGAACGATGGTAAATATTACGGAGTGCCCTGGGACATGGGGGCGGTTGGTATCTGGTACAACAAAAAGCTCTTCGCCAAGGCAAAAATCGAGCAGCCGCCAACCACCTGGGCCGAGTTTTTGCAGGTTGTGCAGAAGTTAAAGAGTGCGGGCATCACGCCGATAGCGCTGGGTGAAAAGGAGAAATGGCCGGGGCATTTCTGGTGGGTTTATCTTGCTGTGCGTCTAGGTGGGAAGGATGCCTTTACCAAAGCCTACACTCGCACCGGTTCTTTTGCCGATCCACCGTTCGTCGAGGCGGGTAAGCACCTGCAAGAACTGGTCGCGCTAGATCCCTTCTCAAAGGGTTACCTGGGACTGGCCTATACCGATCACTCCGCGCAGATGGGTGATAGCAAAGCGGCCATGGAGTTGATGGGGCAGTGGGCACCCTCCGCCGATGCTGGTGCGGCCGCCGATCAGAAAGGTCCTGAGCTCGGTTTCTTCCCCTTCCCCACGGTCGAAGGTGGAGCCGGTAATCCGAATGATGTGATGGGAGGGGGAAATGGTTTTGCTATTGGCAAAAATGCGCCCCCGGAGACCGTTGATTTTCTAAAGTTCCTGACCAACGCACAGAACCAGCAAAACATGACCAAGGATGGGATTGTGCTGCCAACGGTCAAAACGGCACAGAGTTTTGTCACTAATCCCAATCTGAAGAGTGTTGCGCAGATGGTGAGCCAGGCAGCCTACTTCCAGCTCTACTATGATCAATACCTCCCACCGTCAGTCGCGCAGGCCGTTCTGGATTCCACACAGGGTATCTTTGCCAAAACGTTAAGCCCTGATGCGGCTGCCAAGGCTATCGACGATAGTGCAGCTTCAGCATTGAGATAGGACCGGAACAGTCGGGGCAGGGATGGCAGCGGGGCCCGCGAGGCTGACGCCCGCGGGCCGGCTGGCCTCTGTATTCCGACCACCAACGACGCTGACGCGTCTACTGCTGCGCAGTCAGGTGGTCGGGGAGGAATCCCCCACAAGGGAGGGCCCTACATTTCCCGTGGGCACGAGGGAGTTGAGGGGAAGCGTGCAGCACCTTTCGCGTTCCTCGCTGGCATCTCTTCCCCGCGTTTGCGCAGCCGCACATCTTTGAGGAATAGTGTGATGATGAGGGCTGCGATCCCTACCCCGAACGTGACCAGAAAAACATGTTCAAGACTCATTGCCAGTACCTGTCGTGCGGAAGACGAGAGGATTGGACGTTGGGTCGAGTGGGTCACAATCGCACCCAGCACCGCCGTGCCAAGCAACGAGCCCATCGCGCGCAGATAGTTCAGCGCACCCGTCCCAGTTCCCAGGCGCTCTCCAGAAATGGCATTCTGCCCCGCCACCGTGTAGATCGGCTGGAG
>JAFMRP010000621.1 GCA_017354095.1 Ktedonobacteraceae bacterium | reverse complement strand
GGAAGGCTACACGAGCAACACGAACAACTTCTTCTGGAATCGGGGGAATCGGCAGTGATTTGAGTGACATCGGTGACCTCCCTATCGACGTAGCAACAAACTATCCATTTCCATCAATCTTCATTGATGAGGTCTAGACTCTCTCTTGGACTTCGCCACCAGGATCTCTTTCGGTCAAGAGCCTACAGCGGCGTGCTCAAAGATTGGCCCAATTAGCTCAAGTATTCACCCTCTTGACGGCCTTCTTGTGTGTGTGCTATTCTATCTGTAGAACTTACTGATCGTTTAGTAACTCTCCGAGGGGCCGTACCATCATGGAACAACCGGGGCAGCAACAGGTGGAGCATGCATCCTCCCCTGTAGACCAGGAAACCCGGCGGCAGATTTTGACCAAAGCAGCAGATCTGTTTCTGGCGAAAGGCTATAAAGGCGTGTCCATGAAAGAGATTGCCGAAGCCGTCCAGGTCACAGCCGCCGCCTTATATTACCATTTTCCTAAAGGGAAGGAAGATCTCTTCACCACGATAATCCAGACCGTGTTTGTGGACGAGGGCGTGGCCAGGATCGATCAGGCTCTTGCCGCGACCCAGGATGTCCGAGAACGATTGACGCTGCTCACTGCTGCGTTGCTCTCCCTTCCCCTTGACGAGCGCTTGAGCATGCTGCTGCGCGATGCAAGGGAACATCTCAAGGACCCAGAACACCAGCAGGTCATCCTGTCCTTGCTCGACCGGATCAGACAGCAGGTCAGGGGTCTTTTTCAAGCCGCCCACGATGCGGAAGTGATTCGCTCTGATCTGCCAGTCGATGTCCTGGTTGGTCTCTACATGGGCATGCTGCGGGAGGCGAAGAGCCTGCCAGGGGCGCATCCGGCGGAATCCCTGGTCAGTGTGCTGTTCGATGGCATCGCAGAGCGGGAGCAACGGCCTCTGCCCTGATCTCTTTCTTGCAGCAACTTACTAAATGATAAGTAATCTCTCTCGGCACGTGCATCTGGTCGAGAGAACCTCTTCTTCCAGAAAGGAATGATTGCCCTATGATAGACCGTTGTTGCTCTGTCCTCCCAGATGGGAGGCCAACGCAAGGAGGTGCCTATGTCCCTCTCTCCTGATCAACTTCCGGCACAACATGTGGCACCGGCCTCAGGTTCCGCTCCAGGCAACGCCTCGGGTGCTTTCGCCATTGAAACGCATGGCTTGAGCAAGCATTTTGGCAAGCGCCCCGCCGTTGATGACCTGACCATCCGCCTGCCTGCCGGAACCATCACGGGTTTTGTCGGTCCCAATGGGGCAGGCAAGACGACCACCATTCGTCTGCTCCTGGGGCTGGTGCGACCCAATGCGGGCAGTGCCACGATTCTGGGCCACTCTCTCTCCGAGCCTGACCGCTACCTGCCGCACGTAGGAGCGCTGATCGAAGCCCCAGCCTTCTACCCAAGTCTCTCCGGGCGGACGAATCTGGAGGTGCTCGCCCGCCTTGGTGGCTCTCCCAGTTCCCGCGTGAGCGAGTTGCTGGAGCTGGTAGAACTTTCCGATCGCGCGCGTGATCGGGTCGGAACGTATTCGCTGGGCATGAAACAACGCCTTGGGGTGGCCATGGCCCTGCTACCCAATCCTGACCTGCTTATCCTCGACGAGCCAGCCAATGGCCTTGATCCCCTGGGCATCATCGGGATACGCGACCTATTGCGCCGCTTGGCCGCTCAAGGGAAGACCATCTTGCTCAGCAGCCACTTGCTCGGCGAGTTGGAGCAGGTCACGGACTGGCTGATCATGCTCAATCAGGGGAAAGCGCTGTTTTGTGGTCCGGCCCGCGACCTGCTGGCCCAACGTGTTGAGGTGCTGGTCGAAGCCGAGGATGCGACGCAGTTGGATTTGGTGGAAAGGCGCGTGAGCGAGGTTGGTTATGCGGTCACACGGCAGGACCGAACCCTGCGCATCGCCTGTCCTGCCAGTTTTGCCGAGACCTTGAATCAGCAGGCCAGGGAAGCTGGCGCGACGGGCCTGACCATCCAGGTAAAAGAGGCCAGCCTTGAACAACTGTTTCTGGCGTTGGTGAAAGGAGATCGCTCATGATTTCCGTGATCCGTGCGTTTCGCAGCGAAGTGCTCAAGTTCCGCCGCTGGAGTGTGCTGGCTGGCGCCGGGGTGATGATAGTGGTCAGCACTTTTATCGCCTATCTGACGTTCCACCAGATCGCCTCTGGCGCCACCAGCTCGGAGATGACCGACCTCATTGCGGCGTTCCACACTCCTCAGGGATTGGTCTCGATCATTGGCCAGGCCCGCTCCCTGATCGTTGCCATTGCGCTGGTGATGGTGACTGCCAATCTCGCCGCGGAATGGTCGCAGGGGACGCTGCGCAATCTGCTGGTGCGTGAACCGCATCGCCTGCGGTGGTTAGCAGGCAAAATGCTGGCCCTGGTACTCTTTGTGCAACTCTCGATGCTGCTTACCCTGCTCATCAGTAGCACATTCATCCTCATCCTTGCGCAGGGACAAGGGATTCAGACGACCGCCTGGACCTCTGCGGAGGGGCTGCGCATCGGCCTTTCGTTTCTGGACAATGAGATGCTGTGTCTCACCGGCTTCAGCGCTCTGGGCATGCTTATCGCGGTGCTCACTCGTGCGGTTGCTGCCGCCGTAGGAATTGCTCTGGCCTACGTCCTGGTCGTCGAGGGCATGATCGGGGTGGTCCTGCCACAAGTGACGCATTGGTTTCCCGGTCGAGTGTTCAACACCATTGTGGGGGCGACCGTGCCTCTGGTGGGTCCCAGACCTTGGCAGGGCTACCTGGCAGCTCTGGCTGCGGCGGTGCTCTGGATCATTAGCTTTGTCGTGGTGAGCGCCATCGTGTTCCCACGCCAGGATGTCAACGCGTGACAGAGGGGAGAAAGCGTCATGCCTGCACGCACGTCGGGAAACGCGCTGTCCGAACAGTCATCTGAATCGGTGTACCTGAAGCAACAGCAAGCGGGAGTCATCGGCAACGAGCGGTTGACAGCGCTGGTCAGCCTCGTGCTCCTGGTGCTGATCGTTGTGGAACTGGTGACGTCAGCGTTCTTACGCATCTGGCTTCCCGCCCATACCGTTGTCGGAGTCCTGCTTGTTGGCCCGCTCCTGGTAAAAATGGGCTCAACTGGCTGGCGTTTTCTGCGCTACTACACTAGGGTACCTGCCTACGTGCGCCGGGGACCGCCACCCCTGATCCTGCGCGCGCTTGGCCCGGTACTCCTTGTCACCACCCTGGTGATGGTTGGCAGTGGGGTTGCCCTCGTCGTGATCGGCTCTGATCAGCCGCTCCTTCTGACACATGTCTTCAGTGCGCTGCTATGGCTTCCGCTCATCGCTGTCCACAGCCTTGCGCACATCCTTCAGGCCCCCCGGAGTCTTGCCTCTGATTGGAGCAGCAGGCAGAGTTCTCGTTTCCCTGTTGGACGCGTGTTGCGGCTGGGCACCAACCTTGGAGCATTGGTGCTCGGCGTCATCGGGGCATGGCTCCTGTTCCCTGCAGCGACCCCGCTGTTTGTGTGGAGTCAGACGCACGCCATTGGCGTGGGGCCGTTTCTCGTGGGCATGGGGGTGGCGCTCCTGGTGATCCTGGCGATCAGACCGTGGAGATGGGGGAGAGTGGTGAAGGGGGAGTAGAAGTTCTCTTGGCGCACCGAGTCCACCCGGCAAGATTGGCGCGCACGTTCTGTCTCTTTCTCCCTACTCATTTCTTTTTCAGGAGTCAGTTGATGAAAGCGTACGCTCAGGATTTACGCGAGCATATCCTGCGAGCCGTAGATCACGGTTATTCCAGGGCTGAGATTGTTCAGATGTTTGGTATTTCTCTCTCCACGCTCAAGCGGTACATGAAACAGCGACGGGATGAGGGGCATGTCCGACCCAAAGCTATCCCTGGTCGTCCTGCAAGGAAACGAGCACAGGTGGAGGCTGGTATGCTGCTCCAATTACAGACACACCCGGATGCCACGCTGGAACAACACTGTGCAATGTGGGAGCAAACGCGCGGGGAACACGTGAGCCGATGGACCATGAGTCGCGCCATCAAACGGTTAGGCTGGACGCGAAAAAAAAGTCGATTGGGGCAACGGAGCGCAACGAAGAGGAACGGACTGCATGGCGAGCGAAGGCACGCACGCTTCCAACAGAAGATCTGGTCTTTATTGATGAGACCGGTTCTAATATTG
>JAFMRP010000081.1 GCA_017354095.1 Ktedonobacteraceae bacterium | reverse complement strand
GAGGTTTTGTGTATCGCCTACCTCGCGTGAGAGCGCCACGCTCTCTTCTTGTAGAGCACGCGCCATGGTCAAATCTCTGAGGCGATAAGCGAGGTGGCCGGCACGGCGCAGAATCCTGGCTCGCATTGCCAGGCTATCGGGGGTCTCTGATAAAGCTAAAACCGCATTCAGCCAGCGCATTTCCTCATTCCAGTATCCGCGCAGGCCACAGAACTTGCCGAAAATTTCGCAGAAACGGAGGGATAGCGCTGTCTGCCGGGAGAGGACAGCATAGCGCAAAGCCGCCTGCAGGTTTTCCAGTTCTTGCTCCAAGCAGGTGAGCCAGTATGCCTGCTGCTCACCTTTGAGATGTGGTTCCGCCTCTTCTAGCAGTGCAAGGTAGTAGAGCGCGTGGTCAGATTGATATCGCTCCAATGTTCCCTGAGTGCGCAGGCGGTCTAACCCAAACTCGCGGATAGTTTCCAGCATTCTGAAGCGAGGTTGTTCGCTATCGTGCGCTACTCGTCGTATGAGGCTTTTATCGAGCAGTGACCCAAACAGGCTCAATATATCAATCGTTTGCTTTTGATCGTTTTCCAGGAAGGCTTCCGCCGTCTCCAGAGTGCAGCCGCCAGCGAATACCGCTAGCCGCTGGAAGAGATCCTGCTCCTGTTCATTCAGGAGGTCATAGCTCCATTGAATGGTATTATAAAGCGTTTGCTGGCGGTCATCTGCCATCGGCTGCGCAGTTGTCAGCAGATGCCATGGTTTTTCGAGTCGTTGTAAAAGGGCCCGTGGAGGGAGAAGCTTGACGCGGGCGGCAGCCAGTTCAATGGCCAGTGGTAAGCCGTCCAGGCGCACGCAAATCGCCGCGATTGTATGGGCATTTTCAGGAGTCACTGTAAAATCAGGCAGGGCAGCCTGGGCACGCTGGACGAAGAGAGCGATAGAGGCGAATTGTGTCAGCGCATCCGGTTCTGGAAGGTGCTCAAGCTCGGGCAATTTGAGGGGCAGGACAGGAAACTCATGCTCTCCTGGTAGGTGCAGCACGATACGACTGGTGACGACCACCTTCAAGTCTGGACAAAAAGCCAGCAGGTCTACAATCAAAGAAGGGGGATCTGCTGCCAGTTGTTCAAAGTTATCTAAGATGAGCAAGAAATGTTTCTGATACAGCCTCATTTTGATCTGTTCAAGGACGGGTAACGCGGTATTCTCCTGGATGCCCAGTGCTTTCGCGATCGTTGGAGCCATAAGCAGGGGATCCCTGACGGTAGCAAGCGAGACGAAGCAGATTCCATCGACAAAATGATCCTGCATCTGCGCCGCGATCTGAATGCTGAGACGTGTCTTGCCAACGCCGCCAGGTCCCAGGAGAGTGACGAGACGCACGTCTGAGCGGTCAAGCAGCGAGCATATGGTAGTCACTTCGTGCTCGCGTCCAACAAAAGAAGTGAAGGAGGAGGGGACCTTCCACAGCGACCCGGGCTGCGAATTGGGCACAGGGGGCGCTATCTGCTCAGGAGTGGTTTGTTTGAGCAGGCCGAGCTCTTCCGCACTTTGCTCGAAGATGCGGCATAGTTCGCGCCGGTAGTGCGGTTGAGGAAAGGATATGCCCCGCTCCCAGCGGCTTACAGTGTGGGAATCGGGAAGTTGTATGAGATCGGCAACGTCTTTATGGGTCCAACCGCGTTGTTCGCGGGCGATTTTCAGCCGATGGTTGGGCACGACAGTTTTTTTGTTCGGGTTGCTCTTCGCCATAGTATGTATTTTACCATAATGCTATTTGCCCCCTATTTGCCCCCTTTGTGCTCACTACAAGTGACTATTTCCGGGGTATACTTCCTGACAGGTAAGGATACGTTTTCTAGGTAGTTTATTATCGACAAAGGCAAGTTGATATGCTCACTGCTGAGTTAGTAGTGTTCTTACACATAAAGGGGGGATGATGATGACCACCTATAGCCAGCACGCGGAAATAGCCGCACATGAAGAGACAAGCGAAGAGATGTTACACCGTTTTGAGCGGTACATTACCCTGAATGCTGCGCGTTTGTTCGGAAAGCACACCGCCCTGGCACATCCAGAGGTACGGGACATGGAAAGGGATGAGCTTATCCAGCGTGTGCGAATAAAATTGTGGCGGACCCTGGAAAAAAGGCAGATTGACGCGCCATATACATATATTAAGCGTATTGTCTATAGCGAGTTTATAGACATGAGGAGGCAACAGCGATTGCACCTGCCGCTGCCCGGTGATGAGAACGAATATCTCTCCGAGGAGATAACACGGTGTCTGGCCGACAACACATCCGATCCTGCGACTATCCTGGAGCACCGATTAGACGTTTCAGCGCGGCTGGAGGAGGCTATTCAGATGGTGCTTGCGCTGCCGCCCCGCCAGCGGTTCGCGATGATCTGCGCGCTCAAAGAGCGGGTGGACGACGTGCTGCAGCTTGTCAACGCCTTTAAAAAGCAGCGAACGAATATCGAATCGCTGCACTGGCCGAGCGAGGAAGCGGAGAAGAAGGTATTGCGGGCATCGCTTTCTGTTGCGCGGCGGACACTGGCCAGGAATATGAAAAAGTAAGTGGTCAAAAGTAACCATTGGATTGAAATGCCTTGCATAATCTATGCATAATAAAAGGAGGTTTCTATATGGATATGCTTATTTTGTAGGTTCAGATGGTTCATAGCCTTTTGCGTTTAGAAAGAAAGAGCGACGTATGAGCGAGGGAGACATACCAGCGTGGGTATTCCTATCATACTCAAGCAAAGAAGAAGAAATTGTTGAGCGCCTGGAGCGAGATCTCAATCAATGGGGTATTGCGACCTGGCGAGACAACCAGATACCTCCGGGCGCCGATTGGGAAGCTGAAATACGGAAAGCTATTCGCTCATCGCACGCCGTTGTCTGCCTGGCCTCACCTGACGCTCGTGCTTCAAAAAACGTGAGGGGCGAGCTAGAAGTGGCAAAGATGTACGGTAAACCGATCTACTTTGCCTGGGCTGCTGGAGATAAATGGGCTGATGTTGTACCTATATCTTATATCGTTAGACAATATGCCGATATCCGAGAGAATCACTATCATGAAGGATTTCGCCAGCTTATAGAGCTTTTGAAAGGATTACCGCCTGTGCCGCCAATTCCCTCTCCACCTCGACCACAGCCGTGGCTCCTGGGCATATTTTTATGGCTATTTAAAAGAAAACCTGCCAGGGAGAAGCCTGCCTTACTGGATAGACCAGGCTTACCGAAACGATCATACAATCCTTATAAAGGCCTGGAACCATTCACCATGGAGGATAAGGATAACTTTTTTGGGCGAGATCAATTGATCACCAGAATGGTGGGAGAAATCAGACATATTCTGGACATTGAGTGGGAAGCTGAGCGCCGCCAGGAGCCGCGTTTTCTTACAGTTGTCGGACCCAGTGGTTCAGGGAAATCAAGCGTCGTGATGGCGGGATTGATTCCCCGTCTGCGGCAAGGCAAGGATATTTCCGGCAGCGAGCGCTGGACGATCCTGTCGCCGATGAGACCGGGGAAAGAGCCACTCGAAGCGCTGGCACAAACGCTCTTAGAGCAGCTTCCTGAAGACGCGAGCGCGGAAGATGTGCTAGACAACCTCAAAGATAACTCTACACGTGCGCTGCATCGATATGCAGGTGCGATTGCCAGCCGAGCAGGAGAGCGCATGGTGCTTGTAGTTGACCAGTTCGAGGAGTTATTTACCGAGACGGTTAACATGAAGAAGCGGCAGCAATTCATTGATTTACTGACGATCGCAGCAACCGAGCCCCAAAATAAGGTTATTATTGTCATCACATTACGGGCTGATTTCGCTGATCATCCCATGAGGTACCAGCTTTTACACCAGATTATAGAGGCGCATCGTATAGCTATGCCGCCCATGACGGTGGAAGACCTACGCGCTGTGATTGAACGTCCGGCCAAGCGAGCTGGTGTACGATTTGAAGAGAGCCTGGTAGGGGATCTGCTGCTAGATATACACGGGCAAGAGGAAAATCTACCGCTGCTGCAATTTACTTTAAACAAACTGTACGAAGAACGTGATCCTAAGAGTAATCGTTTGACTATGCACGCCTATGAGGCAATGGGGAAAGTTGAGGGGGCGCTCAGAAATCACGCGGAGGAGACATATGCAGCATTACCTTCTGATGCGCATCGTGAGCTAGCCAGGGATTTGTTTATCCAGCTCATTAATCCTGGAGGACTGGAGCAAGACGCAACGCGGCGGCGTGTGCGCATGTCCGATTTTAGCGAAGAAGATGTGATACGACAGCGGCAGATGCAGGAAACCATCGAACATTTCATCCGTGGCCGTTTACTAACCACCAACGAGACGCAAGTGGTGAGCGCTGCTGGACGTACCTCTGAGAAAGTAGCGACCATTGAGATCAGCCATGAAGCGCTGATCTCCGCCTGGACACGCCTTACCGACTGGATCAAGGTAGAGCGCGACGACATGCTTTTGCGGCAGACACTTAACAATGACATAGAGCAGTGGGAGGCACAGGGCAAACCCAAGGACAGGCTTTATGATGGGGATCAACTGAAGCGTCTGGAGGCATTAGCCAGGAGAGCACATCTCAATAAAACTGAGAAGGAGTTTCTCAGGCAGAGCAAACAGTTACGAGGACGTAAACGAGCATTGACTGGTAGTGCTAGTGTTGCAATCATTATGGTTGCAGCACTGATAGGGAGCCTGGCCTATGCTACAGCATTTCGGCCTGCTCCGGTTACGTTTATCGTCACCAGCCCTGGGGATAGTGGACCCGGCTCACTCGCGCAGGTCATCCATGACGCACCGGCAGGAAGCACGATTACATTCGACGCGTCGCTACATGGGACCATCTACCTGGATCATGGAGACCTGGATATAGGTAAAGATCTCACATTCAATGGGCCTGATCACAACAGGATTACCATTGGGAACCGTCCAAACGGCAGCGGGCACAAAGTGCATATTCATGCCAACGCGAACGTCACCTTCAAGAATCTGCTTTTTGACAGTGGTACTGTTCAGGGAACGGCGTTCATCGTGAATGAGGGAAATCTCACCTTAGATCATTGTATAGTCGCACACAACAGATCGAGATATAATGGCGGGGGTATTACCAGTTCGCCCGGTTCTTCACTTACACTGACCTACAGCGATGTGCATGACAACCAGGCGCAGGGGAATGGCGGCGGCATCTACATCTGGCAAGGGACGTTGAAGCTTGACCACAGCACAGTGACGAACAATAGCGCGAACGACAATGGTGGGGGGGTCTACACGATTAATAGCGGACTGACCGTCAGCAACAGCACCATCTCTCATAACAAGGCAACAGGGAGTGCCACAAGTAACGGAGGTGGCATCAGTACGCTGAATGGCGTGCTGGTTCTTGACTCCAGCAAGATACAGGAGAATGAATCGGAAGGTTATGGAGGTGGAGTGACGTTGCTGGGGAGCAATGGTTTTATCAGTAAATCCTTGATTACGCAGAACAGCGCCAGGCAGAAAGGCGGCGGCCTGGCGGTCGAAAAGAACTCAGAGAATAGTAATACCAGCCTGGCCGTATTATCGAACATAGAGATAACAAATACCCCTAAAGGTAGCTATTACATTGGGAATAACCATGCCCCCAGCAGTGCCGATGTGCTTGGGATTCCCTCGACTGCTGGCGGTCAACTAACCGTGAACAACGATGTTAGTGAGACAGCTGGCAACCCGGCACCGAAAAATCCGCCAGAGCGGGATAAGAGTCACTACCTTGGCACCGTCAACCTGGATGCCTATTGTCATGCGCAATATCCGCAGGCATCGACCTCGTTGCAAGTTATTACCGCCGAAGAGATCAACTGTGTTTTGCAGCCGGGCGAACGTATCCAGCCTATAGACGTAAAAAAAGCGTGTCAAAGGCAATACCAGCAGAGCGATGTGATTGATCGCCTGGCCAACTACTATGACCCGTCAAGCTGGCAATGCTATGCCCACGAGGAAAAGCTTGGGAGTATCATCAGCCAGCTTGACAGTTTTTGCAAGTCTAAGAATTACGAGGGTGTCACAGACAACACCAATGGCACTGCTTATATGTGGAATTGTCTGCGGAATGGTGCGCCTGTCAGTTTGAGCGTAGCCGATGCTTGCCAGTGGTATTACCAGCGAAGTGATGCGTTTGATCGTCTCGTTGACTTCAACCAGCCAGGCGGTTGGGAGTGCTGGGCACCAAAGCAGTAGACGAGCCAGGAAGATTGGAGGGATGGCAAGTGGAGAGTGAAAAGATTATACAGTGGTCGCGGCGGGCGCTACAGGGTCTTCTGGACCTGTTGTATCCGCCGCGCTGTGCCGCCTGCGGGCTTGGCGGCGTCGTGCTCTGCTCAGTCTGCCGGCAGGGCATCAAGCCTTTACCCACACCATATTGCCGGCATTGTGGCAACGTATTGAAGGTCGAGGGCGTCTGTAGAAGTTGCCAATACGCGCCGCTTCGCCTCAGTGGTCTACGGGCCTATAGCGGCTATCAGCAACCGCTGCGCACCTGTATTCACCGGTTCAAATATGGAGGTAACGCGCGCCTGAGCCAGCCATTGGGGCAGTTCCTCGCCCAGGCACACCGCGTGTATGGATTGAGAAGCGATGTAATTGTGCCGGTCCCCCTGCATAGCGAACGCCAGCGGCAGCGCGGCTATAACCAGGCGCACCTGCTGGCGGAGAGTTGTTCGCGAGAGTTGCAGATCCCCCTGCAGACGCTTTTGACGCGCATTCGCAACACGCCAGCGCAGACGAGGCTCGCGGCAGACGAGCGCCGGCAGAACGTAGCGGGCGCGTTTCGCTGTTCTGCGGGCGATGGTCCCGAAGCCATTACCGGGCGCCGCATCCTGCTCATCGACGACGTATGCACCACCGGAGCCACACTGGAAGCCTGCGCGGCTCCGCTGTTCGCGGCGGGAGCAAGAACGGTCTGGGGGCTGGTACTAGCACGTCCCCTCGCGCACGGCAGCGTTTGAAATCTTCGAAACACTGCAGTATAGGCAGAAAATAGGCCTATTTTGAGTGATAAATGCAACGTTTCCCTTACTTTTAGCGTAAAACTCATAGGTTAGCATTAAGTATCCGTTATTAAACTGTGCGGTGCGGCTATAGCTGTTCAATGTTTGGTGGACGTCTCACACGCACAGTGTTCTACAAGAAATCAACTTACGCAGGGGTGTGCTATAATATGCACACATGAATTATCTTGCGTACCAGGTTAGGCCCAACAGGTGCGCAGCTTGCTCTTTCCAATGCTGCTTGCGCGCGCTGTATTGTAGGGAGGAACCCTGATGTCAAACAGCGGAAAATGGCTCAGAAGAAGCTTTTTCTGGCTCCTGACATTGATTGCTATCGTTGTCATCGTATTGTTTTTCATCCGCCCGGCTACAGGTGCCAGTCCGGTCAACGTATCTACCATCCTGAGCCATGTGAAGCAAGACATGGCGAAAAATCAGCGTGATACCCTTTCGGTTGCCAGTAATTCCATCACTCTCACGCGTGGTACCGCGCAAAACGCGGCCAAAGAAACAGCCACCGTCAACGATAGCTTCGATATCACTAGAGTTTTAAAAGACAACGGTATTGATTATACAAATAACAATCTGCTCGTGCTGCAATACGAGTCACCCAGTCCTGTGCTGGGCTGGCTGGGAGCGCTAGGGAGTTTAATACCTTTCCTGCTCCTGGCAGGGTTATTCTTCTTTATGATGCGCCAGGCCCAGGGGACGAACAGCCAGGCCATGTCTTTTGGTAAGAGCCGGGCACGTATGTTCCTGGGGAATCGTCCGACCGTCACCTTCGCCGATGTAGCGGGGGTAGAAGAAGCCAAACAAGAGCTGCAAGAGATTGTTGAATTTCTGAAATACCCCGAAAAATTTGTCGCGTTGGGTGCGCGCATCCCTAAAGGTTTGCTGCTGGTTGGCCCGCCTGGAACCGGCAAAACGCTGATCTCACGTGCAGTAGCGGGTGAGGCGGGTGTTCCTTTCTTTAGCATCAGTGGCTCTGAATTTGTCGAAATGTTTGTAGGTGTGGGTGCCAGCCGCGTGCGTGACCTGTTTGAGCAGGCCAAACGCAACAGCCCCTGCATCGTCTTTGTTGATGAGATCGATGCCGTGGGTCGCCAGCGCGGCGCGGGCCTGGGTGGATCGCACGACGAGCGAGAGCAAACGCTCAACCAGATTCTCGTTGAGATGGATGGTTTCGACACCAACACCAACGTCATCGTGATTGCCGCCACCAACCGTCCAGACGTGCTTGATCCTGCGCTGCTGCGTCCTGGTCGTTTTGACCGGCAGATTGTGCTGGACCGGCCTGATATTCGCGGTCGTCTCGCGATCCTGCGGGTGCATGCCAAAGGCAAGCCACTGGACACCAATATTACGCTGGAGACGCTGGCCCGGCAGACGCCCGGCTTCTCTGGCGCAGACCTGGCCAATCTCCTCAACGAGGCTGCCATTCTGGCGGCTCGGCGCAACCGGCGAAAAATCGGCATGAACGAGCTGGAAGAAGCGATTGATCGGGTTGTAGCCGGACCAGCGCGTAAGAGCCGCATCATTAGCGAGCGGGAGAAAGCCATCACCGCTTATCACGAAGTAGGGCACGCGCTGGTAGCACGCTTGCTGCCAAACACCGATCCCGTACACAAAGTCTCCATTGTGGCACGCGGGCAGGCTGGTGGCTTTACAATGCTGCTGCCCACAGAGGATCGCTATCTGTGGAGCAAGCCGCAATTTGAAGACACGCTGGCATACGCGCTTGGCGGGCACGCTGCCGAATTGATCATTTTTGGAGAGGTTACCACTGGCGCCTCCAATGATATTGAGCGCGTCACCAAGATCGCCCGCTCGATGGTCACAGAGTATGGGATGAGCAACCGTATCGGGCCAATGGCACTGGGGCATAAGGACGAGCTCGTTTTTCTGGGCCGTGACTTTGGTGAGCAGCGCAACTATAGCGAGCAGACAGCACGCGAGGTTGACGAAGAGGTGCGGCGCATTATCCAGGAGGCCTTCGACAAAGCGTACAATATCCTGGCGCAAAACAAGAATCGCCTGATCATGATCAGCGAGCGCCTGATCAAAGAGGAAACGCTAGAGGGGCCGCTTTTTGAGTCGCTATTCAATCAGCCACTCAGCGACGAGCAATTTGAAGGGCCCTCGATTCTCGCAGGAATGCCGTCAGGTGAGCAGCAGAGAAGCTTGCCTGTTCCGGGCATCACGCCCCAACCGCAGACGCCTCAGATACCGCCTCCCTATCAGGAGGAGGCCAGCGCTTAGTAACTGTATGATCTCGCCACCTTGCGCCCGTGATCAAGCGATCAGAGGGCGCATTTTCATATCATTCCGCTCTCTTCTTCGTTATACATACGAAACATAAAAAATCTTCAATTAAAACGAAAAAGCAGTGGCAGTTCTTCGATTTTCAGAGCAGCCAGACAGGCAAGGAAAGCTGATCATGAGCGATGTAAACGTGGGAGAACTCAGCAGGATCGTCCTCAACGTACGGGATATGAATGCCCAGGTAGCGTTTTATCGCGACGTGCTTGGATTGTCCGTAAAGGAACCCCAGGGAGTCAACGATTTCCGGGATTTCTACTCAGTTGAGTTCTATACGGGAAATTGCATACTCACTCTTCAGGTGGGGGAGCAAACTGTGAATGGGAATGAGGTATGCAGATTATTTTTTCGGGTAGCGGATATTCACGCCTGCCGGCAACGGCTTCTAGAGTACGATACCGTGGCCGACGAGGTCTATTCTCCTACGGAGAGTATACTCATCTGTAATTGCCAGGACCCTGAGGGCAACGCCTTCTCGCTGGAGCAGCGCAAAGACACGCCATTTAACCCGGTTGAGATCACAGAGACGCCTGGTACCGTGCAGGTTTACGTCTGGGCCAGGTCGCGGCGAGGGCGCAGCATTAGACTTTTGCGCGACAACAAGTGGCTTATGACGTTAGAAGTATTGTTTGTCAGTGCGCTCCTGATCATCGCATCATTTTCTGAGCTTATTTCTTTCGTCACACCGCTGCTGGTCGTCATGGCATTGCTGTGGCTCAGTGGTAACAACTGGAGTAAGATGGGGCTGCGCAAGCCGGGAAGCTGGCGCCGATCTATTCAGGCTGGAGCGATTGCCGGCGTGTTGCTTTTTTTATTTCAGTTGTGTGTAGTTGCGCCGATCGGCGCTTTATTTCATATTCCCTCTACCGCCCAGATCGCTGCTATCGTCGGAAAAGGGAACTTCCTGGCTATTGTGAGCGCGCTCATTACGGTCCTGACCACGCAGGCCTGCGCTGGGGAAATGATCTTTCGTGGCTACCTGTTGAACCGGCTTGGGGATCTCTTCGAGCGGCGCCTGGGAGGTTGGACACTGGCCTGTTTCGCACAGGCTCTGGTCTTCGGCCTCACACGCCTGAATGGTGGAATAATGGTAGCGGTGAGCGCATTCCTCTTCGGGCTCATTTTCAGTTTGCTCTATTTCCTGGC
>JAFMRP010000080.1 GCA_017354095.1 Ktedonobacteraceae bacterium | reverse complement strand
GCAAAAAACCACAAGGTGGCTATCGAGAGTGTCGCCAGTGACGTGTCTACGATCCTCAATATCATCCGCGGGGGTTCGCCAAAGCTGAACGATTAGACGCGAGCCAGGCTTTCACCTGGCTCACAAGAAAAATACCAACAGTTCTCTATCCCTCACTCCATGGTCCAATGCCATGAATACGTTCAGCAGTAATGCGGGTAATGTATCCCTGTGGTGCTCCCGGTGGAGCGTACGTTGTGCCTGGGGCGATATAGGTCTGGGCCAGCCGGTTCAGCAATTCGGGGGCACCACCCTCGGTAATTCTGGCACGACCATTGATCACGAGATAATTATCCAGTCCATTCGTTTTTCCGCCCGTCTCCATTGAGAGCGCGACCCGGGCATCGCGCTGAATGTTCTTCAATTTTTGGTAGAGATTGAAGTGAGCACAGACAATTTCATCACCATCCAGGCCCACCCAGACGATCGAGACCTGAGGGCTGCCATCCTTGTTCAGGGTCACCAGATGAGCGAGGTGGCCCACAGTCAATGCTTGCCGTACGGTATCATTCAACATCATAACGATCAGATCCTTTCTTACAGAGTTCCTAGTATCAGTATAGTAGAAAGGAAATTCCTGACTTCTCGCCGCCTGCGGCGGCTCGCTAAATTTTCATGTGCGATGCTCCCCGGCCGCTGTGCGGCCGGGGAGCATCGCACATGAAAGAGCAGGGCCTACATACTTGTTGTTCGCTGCACTGTGGGACAGCGAACAGTTAGAGGCATTATCCTGCCTTTGCCATCAGAGCTGTTTATGGCAGGGGTGATGTAGGCTGGGCGGCGGTTTCGGCGATGTAGCGCAGGTCCATTTCCTCCAGGGTTTTCTTTTTGCCGAGCAGGAGTTTGGCCATTTCGAAGGCGCGGTTCAGCTGCTCTTTTTCCAGGGTGTAGCCCAGTTTGTGGAACTGATCGTCGAGGGCGGCGCGGCCCGAAAGTTTGCCCACGTACATGCGCCGGTCTGCGGCGGAGAGACCAACAGACTCGGGTGTCATGATTTCGTAAGTGCGTGCGTCCTTGAGCACGCCATCCTGGTGGATGCCGCCGCCATGCGAGAAGGCGTTCTGGCCAACGATCGACTTGGTCCACTGCACCTGCATGCCCGATAGCCGGGCGACCAGGCGACTGGTCGCGGCGATTTTCGTTGAGTCGACGCGTACATCCAGGCCGAGGTTCGCCGAACGGGTACGGACAGCCATGACCAGTTCTTCGGTGGCCGCGTTGCCGGCGCGTTCGCCCAGGCCATTGAAGCTGGTATCGACTCGCTCGGCTCCATTGATCAGCCCGTGCAGCGCATTGGCGACCGCCATGCCGAGGTCGTCATGGCAGTGCGCGGAGATGCGGGCCTGGGGGAACTCGCGTTTGATATCGGCGATCAGCTGGCCGAACTCCCAGGGCAGGGCGTAGCCGACAGTATCGCAGATAGCGATGAAGCGCACGCCTTCTTTCAGCACAGCCTCGCACACCTCCAGGATGAAGTCGTGTTCGGTACGGGTGGAGTCTTCGAGGGCGAAATCAACGTTTTCTGTCAGCGAGCGACCATGGGCAACCGCTGTGCGCGCCATTTCCAGGACTTCCGCGCGGGTTTTGCCCAGTTTGGCCTGGCGATGCAGGGGCGAGGTGCCGACAAAGGGATGGATTACGGGGCGTTCAGCGTCCTTGACGGCTTCCCAGGCCCGGTCGATATCGGATATGTGGGTACGGGCAATGGAGCAGATTTCGGCATTGCGCACTTCCCGCGCGATAAGACGTAAGCATTCAAATTCCCCCGGTGAGGAAACGGCGAAGCCGCAGTCGAGGGTATCGAAGCCCATATCGGCCAGTGCCCGGGCTATGGCCAGCTTTTCCTCGGGGAAGTAGTTGACTCCGGGTGTTTGCTCGCCGTCGCGAAGCGTCGTTTCAAAAAACTTGATAATACGTGGTTCCGTTGCCATCTTTGAATACTCCTTTGGTTATGCATCCTGCATCGCGCCTCTTCGCGCAGCAGAGCAGACAGATGAGAGGAGTTGTTTGAAACTCCTTTGTTTCAACTTGAGCACCAGTATTTTATTCCATGATTAGATGATCGACTTAATCAGGAAAATTATACATAATATTCAGGAAGGTATGCAAGAGAGAGAGGGAGGAGCGTCGGGGGCCTGGCACGGGCCGGACGCTCCTTGCATCTCTTGGATTAAAGCCAGCTCAATGGGTAGGCGGAATCGTCTACGGAGCGGGCGATGGTTGTCAGTTCGAGAGGGTAGAAGGTATCAACCATGACGGCCAGTTCCTCAGTGCGCTCAACGCCGAGGCTTTTTTCTACCGCTCCGGGCTGCGGTCCGTGGGGGATGCCGCGCGGGTGCAGCGTAATGGAGGCGCGTTCGATGCCACGCCGGCTGCCGAAGTTGCCGTTAACGTAGTAGATCATCTCATCGCTATCGATGTTGCTGTGGTTGTAGGGCACAGGGATCGAGAGGGGATGATAATCCAACTTGCGCGGGCAAAACGAACAGACCACAAAGTTTGGACCCTGGAAGGTCTGATGGACCGGCGGCGGCTGATGCACGCGCCCGGTGATCGGCTCGAAGTCGGCAATATTGAAGATCCAGGGATATTCACAGCCGTCCCAACCGACGACATCACAGGGATGGGTATCGTACCAGTAGCTGGTCACCATGCTGCCGACTTTGACGCGCACCTCGAACTCGCCAGTCTCGGTATGCGTCACCAGTTCCTGAGGGCGGCGGATGTCGCGTTCGCAGTAGGGTGAGTGCTCAAGGAACTGGCCCTGGCTGTTGAGATAGCGGCGCGGCGGCTCGATGGCTCCGCGTGCTTCAATGACCAGGAAGGTATTGGTAGTACTGGCGGTGTCGTGTGTAAAGCAGAACGTCGTGCCGCGTGGGATCACAATGTAATCGCCTTCGTGGTAGGGCAGCAGACCGAAGGTCGTCTCCAGCACGCCATGGCCGTCATGGACGAAGTAGACCAGATCGGAGTCGCCATCGCGATAGAAGTAGTTCATATCGGAGGTTGGTTTGGCGATGCTGAGAATGACATCTTTATTGAACATCAGCGGCTGGCAGCCAAACACAGCATCGCCGCCTGGCTCCAACGCAGTCGTTTTCAAATGGTGGTGGCGCTGCACGCCTTCATTCCAGCACTCGCGAGGTCCGGGAACACACGAGCAGCGTTCTACTTTTGTGACGCGTGTGGGTGGATGGGCATGATAGAGTATGGAATAGTTGCCGGAGAAGCCTTCTGTGCCGAAGACCTCCTCGGCATAGAGCGAGCCATCCGGCTTGCGAAACTGTGTATGTCGCTTTGGAGGGATTTCTCCCAGGCGATGATACGCGGGCATGACGGTTTCTCCTTCTACACAACTGTGTTGCGTAACACCCCGATACCTGTTATCTCCAATTCAACTACGTCGCCAGGTTGCAGCCAGCGATGCACCGCAGTCCCGAGTTCCAGGATACAGCCGGTGCCCACCGTGCCGGAGCCGAGCACATCGCCGACGCAGAGGCGCGCATTGCGCGAGGCCCAGGCGATCATCTGCGCGAAGCTGTAGTAGATATCTTTAAAATTGCCACGCGAAATCTCCCGGCCATTGATGCGCGCCAGCATAGGCATATCGTAGCGCTCAGTGGCAGCCGAGCCGCTGCGATAGGGCGCCAGTTCATCGGGGGTAGCCAGCCAGGGACCCAGTGATGTAGCGAAATCCTTGCCCTTACCCGGTCCCAGATTGAGCTTCATATCCTGACGCTGAAAGTCGCGCGCGCTCCAGTCATTCATGATTGTGTAGCCGGCGATATAGTCGCTGGCCTGCTCAACAGGGATATTCTTACCCTCTTTACCAATCACGCAGGCGATCTCTAATTCGATATCAAGTTCCTCGCTGCCCAGCGGGTAAGGGATGGGGGCAGAGGGTCCATAGATCTCGCTGGTATTGGTAAAGTAGAAGGTGGGGATTTGATACCACTCGGGAATCATCTGCAGACCACGCTTCGCGCGGGCCGCCGCCACATGCTGCTCGAAGGCATAGAAATCGCGCATAGTGGGTGGTTCGGGAATGGGGGCCAGCAGCGTCAGATCGCCAAGCGCGTGGAGGCGGGCCTGTTCGCCCCAGGCAGGCACAAGCTGATCCTCCCGGCCCTGTTGTTCCTGCCATGCGAGGCGCACGCGTTCGAGGCCTTCTTGATCGCGCAGCAGCGCGAGCAGGGAAGGGTAGCCAAGTACGACGGCCTGCTGGCCAAGCACCACCCCGGCACGCATTATGCCATCACCAGTAATGAGCGTTGCCAATTTCATCAGAGATTTCCTCGCAGCGCCTGTTCGCGCTCCAGAGCTTCGAAAAGCGCCTTGAAATTGCCTTCGCCAAAGCCTTTAGCGCCTTTGCGTTCAATCACCTCAATGAAGACCGTGGGGCGATTCACGATGGGCTTGGAGAAGATTTGCAGCAGGTAGCCCTCATCATCATGATCGATCAGGATACCCAGTTCGGCCAATTGTGCCAGGTCCTCATCGATCTTGCCGACGCGCTCCAGGGCATCCTCGTAGTAGGTAGTCGGAGTCGAGAGAAATTCGACGCCGCGCTCGGTCAGATCGCGTACAGTGGTGATGATATCGTCGGTATTGAGAGCGATATGCTGCACGCCGGGGCCGCGATAGAAATCGAGATACTCGTCGATCTGCGATTTGCGTTTGCCCTGAGCCGGTTCATTGATAGGGAACTTGATGCGACCACTGCCATTTTGCATTACTTTGGACATCAGAGCAGAATATTCGGTGCTGATGGCTCTATCGTCGAAGTGGATCAGTTGTGTAAAGCCCAGAACGCGTTCGTAGAAGGTGACCCACTCATTCATCTTCCCCAGTTCCACGTTGCCCACGACATGGTCGATGGCGGCAAGGCCTGCGGGGCGGGCGCGACGCGGTACGGCAGCCTTCAGAGCGCGATAGCCTGGCAGGAAGACGCCTTCATAGGCCTGGCGCTCGACGAACGTATGGATGGTTTCGCCGTAGGTAGCGATAGAGGAGATCTTGACGACGCCATAGTCGTCTCGCAGTTCGACCGGCTCCTGTACGCCCTGCGCTCCACGGCTGGTCGCTTCGCGGTAGGCGCGAGCGGTATCGTCGACGCGCAGAGCGATGACTTTGACGCCGTCGCCGTGTAGTTTTACATGCTCGGGGATCGGGCCTTCGGGACCAAGGGGCGAGGTCACGAGGAAGCGTACGTTGCCCTGTTCGAGCAGGTAGCTGCTGCGGTCGCGCAGGCCAGTTTCCAGGCCGGCATAGGCGATGGGGGTAAAGCCCCAGGCATTTGAGAAGTAGTAGGCGGCCTGCCTGGCGTTGCCGACGTAGAATTCGAGGTGGTCGTAGTTTTGTATGGGCATGAAGTCTTGCTGGGTCATAGGGTCTCTCCTTTACTCATACTTCATTGTACATGTGACGCCTTGCTTGCCTCTTGTCCAGCCCGCCAACGCCGCTATCGCAGCTACGGCTGCGCCGTCAGGCGGGCTGTATGGAAGCGCCTGCGGCGGCTCGCATAAAAGGAGAAAAAGAGTGCTCGGGGGACACCCCCGAACCCCCGGCAGGGGGCTGCGCCCCCTGCACCCCCGCTGCGCCTCTTAGAGAGGGAGTGGAGGAAATAGATTACATAATCTACCACATAGCACATAATAAGGCTGTATATGCGTGAAACGCCTTTGTTTCGCAGCGCAAGCAACGTTGGTATGTAGATGCGCTGTATCTTTTTGCATTATATTTCTCGAAGGTGGTGGTTGTCTAGAGGGGGGTTCATTGACAATGGGACTTGAAAAATGCCGGGTCGTAACGTTTTTTATGAGGGGGTAGGAATCTCGTTATTATTAATAAATTCAAATAGACTTTTGCCAGTAGATCATGTTATGATGTACTGGACGATGCAATTATTGATAATCGTCCTAATTGTTGCTAGGAGGAAGGATTGGTATGTCTCAAGATCCCAATTCAAGCTATGGGTCTAATCCACAAAATCCTTACGGAGCACCGCAGAATCCGTATGGCGCCCAGCAGAATCCGTATGGCACTGGACAGCCACCGCAAGATCCTTACAGTGGTGGACAACAGCAGCAGGCAGTGCCGCAAGATCCCTACAGCGCCCAGCAGAACCCTTACGGCGCCCAGCAGAATCCGTATGGCGCTCAGGCAAATCCCTATGGCGCGCAGCAGCCTCCTTACGGGGCCGGACAAACGTTTTATGGGGCCCCGGGTCAGCAGATGCCGCTCGGTGACGCAATCAAGCAGTTGCCCAACCAGTATATTAAAGTGTTGACCAAACCTTCGGTGGCATCTTTCGTAGAGGAATTGCCCAGGGCGAGTTGGGACAGCACCTGGATCCAGATCCTGATCATGGCGCTGGCAACAGTGATTGTCGGACTGATTTCCTCGCTACTTCTCGCAGGACTTTATACCGCCGGGGCAGCAGCGACCGGAGATAGCAGCGCAGCAGCGATGGGTGCCGCGATGTCGATGTTCACGGCCACGACCAACGTAGGATTCGCCTTCGGCAAGATTATCCTGGTACCGCTCGGCTTCTTTATAGGTGTGGGTATCCAGTACCTGCTGGCCAAAGCCTTTGGTGGTCAGGGAACATTCCTGGGCCAGTCATATACTACGCTGCTTTACCAGGTGCCGCTCAATATTCTTGGCGCGCTGGTCGCGCTCATCCCAATCCTGGGTGGAATCGTTGGTTTCGCCATCTTCATCTACGCGATTGTGCTGAACGTTTTCCAGATCCAGGCATCGCATCGTCTGAGTGGAGGTAAGGCCACGTGGGTTGTGCTGATCCCTTACCTGGCAGGGATTGTGCTCTTCCTGCTGTGCGCAGTTCTCTTCGCAGGCCTGATCTACGCGATACTGAGCGGTTCGCACTAAGCTACATGTCCAGGGATAGAACGGGCATCGCCGGAGACGGTGTGTGCTCGTTTTTTGTGCCACGCGGCGGTAAAATAGACAGTCTGGAACAGGCATGCTATGATGGTTGAGAGGAGCGGAAGTGATGAGTGGGGTAGATAGTGATTAAGGAGTACAGCGAGGCAGTAAAGTTGGATATACTCGTCAACACGATACTGGGGGGATACCGATTAAAGCGTCTGCTGGGAAGCGGGGGTATGGGTTCCGTGTACCTGGCAGAGGATGAGGCTATAGGGCAGCAGGTGGCCATCAAGGTGATACGCGGGGAAAGTGATGATAGTGATCCTGCGAACGCGGCCCAGGCGGCAGAGCGCTTCCGGCGCGAGGCGCGAGCGGTAGCCAGCCTGGATCATTTACATATCCTGCCCCTCTACCGTTACGGCGAGGAGGAAGCCGGTGGCGAGCGACGAGCCTATATGATCATGCAATATCGCCCGGAAGGCTCGCTGTGGGACTGGCTGCGCCGGAGAGCAAGAGCCGCCCAGCAGCACGCTCCCACTTCAGCGCCTGATCTGCCAGATGGTCTGCCTACCGACTGGCCATTGAGCCTGAAGGAAACAACCGACTATGTACACCAGGCGGCCTCCGCGCTCCAGTATGCGCATGAGCAAGGGATTGTGCATCGTGATGTAAAGCCGGCCAATTTCCTGCTGCGTATCGCGGCGGGCACTGAGAGCGCCGGCAGTCCTTTTCTCTTGCTCTCCGACTTCGGGCTGGCCAAGCTATACTCGGTGAACACAGGCAGCAGCCAGGTTTTTGGGACGCCAACCTATATGGCGCCCGAACAATTCGAGGGCGTGGCGGGACCGGCCTGCGATCAATACGCGCTGGCGGTAATGGCTTATTACTTCCTGGCGGGTCGGCCACCGTTCGAGGGTGAGCCGATGCAGATGATGCATAAACACTTGAGCGTCGCGCCGCCGCCCATCCGGCAGTTCGCGCCGCGCGTGCCGGTCGAAGTAGAGCGTGCGCTGGCACGTGCCCTGGCCAAAAAGCCTGTTGAGCGCTTTCCAACCATCGCCGATTTCGCCAGCGCTTTCAGTCAGCCTGACTCAGGACGCGCGCCTCTGCTCCTGTCGCCTGGTTGGAGTCCCAGGAGCGCCGGACAGTTCACTCCAGCAGGCCCGGGCGTGCAGCTTTCTGATCCACAACTTCACGAATCGCCAACCGTAGCCTCCGCTGTACCCCTGGCACACAGCTCGCAGCCGTCGATGGGGCAAGCGCAGATGGGGATGCAGACGCCATCCTGGCAGACAGGTTTTCCGCCAGCGAACCCGGCGGCGGCGCCAACTGGAAGCCAGCCAGTCAACAGGCGCAGCGCGCTTAGCCTGCTCGCCGGGGGAGCATTGATTATCGCAGCCGGGGCCACCATAGGAGGGGGAGCCTACTTTATGATAGTGGGCTCACAGAGCTCTAAAACAGGCTCCACGAATAGCACGCCCAGCCCTGCCCCGACAGCGACAGCGACCAGCAAGCCTGCCAATCCCCACATCCAGCACATTCTCAAGGGTCATACCAGCGAGATCAGTGGTCTATCCTGGTCGGCCAGCAGCGCGCAACTGGTCTCCGCTTCACAGGACGCGACCGCTCGCCTCTGGCGGCCCGAAGTGAGCGAAGAGGCAGTCGTTGTGTACCAATCGCACCAGCAGGCAGTAACGGCCATTGCCTGGGATCCAACCTCCGGTTCCACCCGCATCGCGTCAGGTTCAGCGGATACGACCCTGCAGATATGGAACACAGAGGGCATGCAGGTACACAAAGCAAGCGCCGGATCGACGGTCAGCAGTATTGGCTGGGAAACCAGTGGGACGAAGCTACTACTCGGCACGCTAGAGGACGGCATACGGGAGTATCTGTTATCCAGCGGTCATATTGTACAGATCGGGAAAAAGAGCGCGATAAGCGCGCTGGCCATCTCGCCTAACAAGCGTTACCTGGCGGTAGGCAGCAGCGCCGGATATATCAGCATATATGAACTTTCAAAATTCCGGGCCATTTACTCCAAGCGCAACCACACGCAGGCCGTAAAGATGCTGGCCTGGTCGTCCAGCGGCACCCAGCTAGCCTCAGCCGGGGCCGACAAAAGCGCACAGATCTTGACTATAAGCAGTAAGAAGGTCGTCAGCAAGCTGCCCCACCAGGCAGCGGTCAACGGTGTGGCCTGGGAGCCTGGCGGGACGGGACGTTTCGCCACAGGGGCTGCCGATGGTATCCTGCGCGTCTGGAGTGCTGGCGGCAAGTCGCATACCACCTACGAAGGCCATAAAGCAGCGATAACGACCCTGGCCTGGAGCAAGTATGGACTTGCCACTGGTTCAAGCGACGCGACGATCATCACCTGGCGTGTCTAGTGGACGGGGCCAGGCCTTTGACGTGTGGGGGATTGAAGCCAAAGCCAATGATGCGCGCCGGGATATTCTGAATGATTGGCACGTGCGTCAAGAACTTGAGGAGCGGAGGTACAGAGGGTGGTTTCTCCGCAGCCAGCGCTCGTGCCAGAAACTGATTCTGCAGGAACGTCTGGATAGCCTGTATGATTCGGGTTGGCCACTCGCGCTGACGCTGCACACGTGCCAGATCGCGCAGTTCCAGCACGCCATATTTCAGTTTAGCGGCGAGCAGATTGGCAGTCACCACCGCATCCTGGATGGCATAGTTGATGCCCACACCGCCCACGGGTGACATAACATGTGCCGCATCCCCGATCAGCAGTAGACCTGGCCTGTACCAGCGCGGCAGGCGGCTGGATTCCACAGAGAGCACCGAGACCTGTTTCCACTCTTTAATTTCATTGACGCGTCCGGCCAGCAGGGGAACGGCCTCCGCAATGCCCTGGCGAAACTTTTCCAGGCCAGCGGCGCGTACTTGCTGGTACCCGCCCTTGGCAATCACGTATCCGGCCTGTAAGTAATCGGAGCGGTTGAGTACGATCAGGATACGGGGGCTTGCGATGCGGCCAAACGGTTCTTGCGGATCTGCGGGGCAGGCCGAGAGGCGAAACCAGAGCACATCCATGGGCGGAGAGGTTTTAACGGGCTCGAACCCGGCCAGTTTGCGCAGGCGAGAGAAGCGTCCATCGGCTCCTACCGTCAGCACAGCGCGCACCTCGCGGCGTCCGTCGGGCCCGCGATAGCGAACGCCGCGAACGCTGCCATTCTCCTCGATCAACTCATCGACCTGAGCGCCCATCACCAGGTGGAAAGAGGGGTAGCGTTGTGTCTCCTCAATCATAAAATTCAAAAAATCGACCTGGGGCAACATCGCGATGTAGGGGTATTTGATTTTCAGGCGTCTGAAATCGACCACCACCAGGGTGCCGTTGGCCAGTTGTCCGCTGAGCTGATGTACTTTCGCGTGACGAAAGCGCAGGAGGCGTTCTGCCAGGCCGAGTTCGTCCAGAATATTGAGTACGGAGGGGTGGATGGTATCGCCACGAAATTCGCGGTCAAAGTCCATGTGTGCCTCCAGCAGGGTTACCGCGATCCCCTGGCGAGCCAGCATATAGGCCAGGATCACGCCAGCTGGCCCGCCGCCGACGATGCA
>JAFMRP010000620.1 GCA_017354095.1 Ktedonobacteraceae bacterium | reverse complement strand
TCAAAACATCAGGGTAAAGCTCAAGCTTCGGGGTGCCTCTCTCCAAGATGTATGCCGTCCGAACGGCTATTTGTCGCCAACTATGGCTGTTTTCTTTGCGGAGAGATGCATGGTGGATTGCATCTGGCTGATTAACGCCATAGATGATCCCAGCCATCTTCGCGAAAACGGCAGCGGCGGCACACATAGGACAGGGTTCACACGTGGTGTAGAGGTAGCTCCCCTGAAGATATCGGCTCTTCACCTGAGCCGTGGCCTCTCTGATTGCGAGCAGCTCCGCATGCGCGGTGGGATCAAAGGTGCTCTGTAAAGACGTATGCTTCACCGCCAGGATCTTGTCCTTAACAACCACGAACGCGGCAAGCGCATACTCTCCTTGAGCAGCCGCTTTCTTTGCCTCATCAATACAGATCCTCATAGAGCGCTTCTCCGGGTGCTTCATCTCATTCCGATCAATCGCTTTGTTCATGCAGTCTCCTTTCAGGCTGATAGGCCGGTACTAGCTCTTACTTCGGCTACAATGCGAAAAACAGGGTATTCTTGCGCTCTGGCCATGAATGCTGAACGTGGAGCATCCACTTGAACAGTACATTCTCTCTTGTCGCCAGGGGCGTGCACCGAGAGAAAGGTTGGGCAGAACGCTTGAGGCAGGAGAGCGTCCAGATTGAGACGCCGGAAGCATCGACAGAAACGTATCCATTTCTTCGCTTTGGCTTCGGGTTCAGGGACGATGGGATCATCACCTCCCCTGTTGGCTCGGGTACATGGTCGTCTCCTGGACGATCCAGCAGGAGACGGCGAGGGCACATACTGCTGCCGGCACAAACGAGACGGTGCCGGTGAGATTGACCACCATGACCGTGACCGCGACTGGGGTGCGTGCGATGGGTCCAAGCAAGGCGACCATTCCCACCAGGACAAAGAGCGCAGGAGAGCGCTCCAGGATGCCGACTGATCCCGGCAATACGTGCAGGACGGACCAGTAGGCTGCTCCCAACAGGCCACCAATGACCATGCCTGGCCCAAAGATCCCTCCGATCCCCCCACTTCCCACAGACACGCTGGTGGCCAGCAGCTTGGCCACCGGGAGCGCCATGATGAGCCACAGGGGGATGCCCCCCCAGTTCACTCCAAGATTGAGACTCACCTGGAGCCATCCATCCCCCAGTCCGAGCACTTGGGGGCAGGCCACCCCGAGCAGTCCGACCAGCAACCCACCCAGTGCAGGCTTGAGGAACGGAAACACGTTGATGGCGTTGAAGATGTGTTTCCCCCAACGCAGGGCTGCGGCATACCATCGTCCGGTGAGACCACACAGCAGACCCAGCAAGGCGCTCTGCCACAAAAGCGAGGGCCAGGGGGCGCCGACGTGCCCTGACCAGATCAGTGTCGGGCCCCATCCGGCAAGCCCGCACGCAATGGTGGAGGCGAGGAACGCTCCCGGGATCACTTTGAGCTCGGCGCCCCGCTGGCGCAGAATTTCGCCGGCGAAGATTCCCCCTCCCATGGGAGAGTGGAACAATGCCGCCACCAAGGCCCCCATGCCCCAGGCTTGCGCCAGTCGTCGTTCATCCGTGGTCAAACGAAACGGATCTGCTACCAGAGACCCGATCCCCATCCCTATCTGAGCCGATGGTCCCTCCAGACCTGCTGACCCTCCGCTGCCAATGAGCGCGGTGGAAGCCAGCAGCACTACCGCTGGCACTTTTTTCGCGATCCTCACCCCTTCATGCCAGGCGGCAATCGTCGAGTCAGCGCCACGCAGTCCCCTGACCTCTGTCCCATCTGGGTTTTTCGCCCAGTGGGTGAGGAGTCCAGAGAGGAGGCCTCCGGTGGCGACGACGATCGGCAGCAGCAAGAGGCGCGCACTGCTCCAGTTCGACATCCACGCTCCAGGAATGAGATCAGGCGACGCAGGAGGCACAAAGCCCAGCAGATGCCCGAACAAAAGAGCGGTCGCGAGATGGACCAGGGAACGCAAGAGGATCCCGCAGAGTCCCATCCCGCTCCCAATCACGAGGACGAGCGCCAGCCGTTTGCCCCAGGCGGGCTTCCAAAAGAGTGCCAATCCGCTCACCAGTTCGGAGCCAAACACTTGCAAGGTGCTTCGGAGCCGTTGAGCGGAGGAATCGCTCCAGACGCGAAGCCTTCGTGGCGCTGAAGATCCTCCCTCCTCTCTTGCCTGGATTGGTGCATGATAGCGAGCCTTTTGCTCGCGGTCTTGCTTTCTTCTGATCATTCAACTTCTTCTTTCGGTGCGTTTGTCTTTGAAAAAAACAGATAAGAGGAGTACGACAGGTATAATACAAAATAAGCGTCAATGAGTGAATGGATGGAAAGCAGTGGAAAACAGCGGATGTGCACTGCACGTCCCATCCCACGCTTCCCTGAGGCTCTGCTCGCAAAAATCGGTGTTGCACCCCGTCGATATCGTCACTGATGCGTGTGATGCCATTGTTGCGAGCCCAGCAAACGAGCGCCTCCAGCGTGGCCTGGTCAAACATGCTCCCGGTGGGACGATGGGGAGAGCGTACCAACAGGGTGCGCAGATGCGTTCCCTCCTGGTAGACCTGGTTCATTGCCCAGAAAAGCCCATCCGGGCTCAGACGACGATGATCGCGAGGATCGGTCTGCACACCGATGATATATTTCCTCGCAAGGTGCGCCAGAGGCGCATAGCTAAACCAGGAGGAGAGAGGCAGCAGCACGTCCCCATCAGGCATTTGCAGCAGGGTGTAGAGCAACGCGTTCCTCTCGGGACCTACCATGATGCGATCGCTCATGAAAGGAACCAGACATTTGCTGGTCAGGTAGGACGTGATGGCCTGACGGAGCGCCAAATTACCAGCGACGGGCGCGTCGCCAGCGTGGGATGCGGTCTCCGCGCGTGCCGCTTTGAGCAGGGAATGTGGGGAGAACGATATCACACCAAAGCCGAGATGAAGCATCTCGCGACCGGCAGCCCGGCGGCTGGCGATCGCTTCATGGATGGCAAGCATGGGAGAGAAAAAAAGGTCCTGAGAGATTGATGTCAGGGTGAGAGGGCCCCGATCCGAAGGAGGAACACGTCGTTCACGTGATTGCTGGTTGGAAGAATGCTGCACACTCATGGTGATGGGGATGCTCCTTTGAGACATTGGATACGCCTGTTCATAACATGAGCCATCATGGATGTTTCTCCTTCTCATTGTAGAGAAATGATGCGTGATAATGAAGGAGATAAGAAAGGGATTTTGGCGTCTTTGACAAGAAATGTAAAGCGAAAGGATCGAATGACGTTACATGATGGGCAGGTTCCGGATGTCCAGTCTATGGTAGACGAAACAAGAGCATAAAGACGTTGCTTTGCCCGTCATCGACTTCCTCACAAAGTTAGGGACTCGGCAGAGCAAGCACACACCATCATCAGTGTTGCTCCAGTGGACTATCGAATCAGTGTGATGGTCGACATCCCCACCCCTCCACTTGCCTCTGGACATCTTGGCCAGGATATGCTTCCCCACTAGCCAGACCTGATTTGTCCGAAGGTGATGGAGAACCACTTTCTCGGGTCAAGACCACTCATAGCAATACGATAAGCAGTCAAGAGGGACCGAATACGGCTTGGTGTAACTGTCAACGTAGAAATAGATAGTGGCATTTTGATGATGATACGTAGAGGAGAGAAAGGTCAGCGTGCGGTTTTTAGGAAGAACAGATCGCTCACCGCCATGGAGGCTCTGTGGTGTCCCTGTGCTTGGGCAAGCCTATGCCATGTCGTCGTCATGTGATGGGACTGAGGTGACGCCGAGCATCGGAGATACTGCGCGTCAAGAGGATAGGACAGGCTCTCCTGGGAAGTTGGCCGCGAGAGCCTCTGCTGATGGAGCCAGCGAACAACAGCACCAGTTGAAACCACTCAGCTTGCTGGCATGAGAGGTATCGATGGAAGCCTTGCTTTCCGATGTCTCTCTCGATACTAACCTGGATCAGACGGTACTGGCTTCGACCCTTGGCTTCTCACTCGTCGATCTTCTATGTCACTCGGCGGCATTCTATCAATCACACAACAATATGTGATCATAAGGCTTTTCTGTGGCAAGTTTACTTATACATCGATCATTTTACAGAATTACATATACATGAGGCATTCTTTGACACAAGAGATGAGATCGAGCATTACTGTGGTCATTGGCGCTTCCACGGAGGACTGCTGGCATACCC
>JAFMRP010000079.1 GCA_017354095.1 Ktedonobacteraceae bacterium | reverse complement strand
TGAGATAGTGAAGGGCCAGGTGCGCTCGCTACGTACATTTGAGGCTCTTACTGATGCAGGACTGCCTCCGATACAGGAGCTAGAGCCGGGTTATGAACATGCCTGCGAAATTATGCGTGTTGTCCGTATGCAGGTTGCTCCTGTCGCCTGGGCGTTGTTTACGGATCGAGAGACATGGGACGAGTGGCTGTATGTTGATGGAGAGGGGAACAAAGCTATAGACAAAGGCGAACTACTGACCCGGCTGGCTGCAAGTGGTCGCTGTGTCCTCCTGGGGAGCCAGGCGAAGCACCATCATCTATAAAAGTAGGAAGCTCTATGGAACAAAAAACTCCTCTGGTCTGGAATCCTATTTTACGGCAATATCTTGTGAATGCTGCCCATCGTATGAGCCGTCGTGAAGGAACCAGTGAGTGCCCTTTTTGCGCTGATATCATGGAGGGACGCGTTGCCCTTGATACCCAGGTCTGGCTGCATCCGAATGATTTCCCTCCACTGGTGCCTCCAGCTGGCGAGGCCTATGTCGTTATTTATAGTCGCGATCATGATCGCACTTTTACGCAGTTAACTGTCGATGAGATCTATGCCGTTACCAGGCTGTGGCGTGATCTCTATCGTGATCTGGCACAGCGCTATCCGGCAGTCATGATCTTTGAGAATAGCGGCGCTGCTATCGGCCAGACGCAATTGCACCCACACGGCCAGACCTACGGTGTTTCGGTTGTACCGCCTACTCTGGAGCGCGAGATGGAAACCGTTGAGCAGGAAGAAACTGCTGGGCGTGGCTGTCCATTCTGTCGTGTGCGTGAAGAGTTGGGCGACAGTGAGTACCAGGTGGCAGCCAATGCCAGCTGGCAGGTTTTCCTTCCCCCCTATGTGCGCTACCCTTATGAAACTCATTTCTATCCACGTCGGCATGTTGCCAATCTGGACCTGATGGAGGATGAGGAATTGCGTGATCTGGCGGCTCTGCTCCTCAAGGTGGTGCGGGGTTATAATGAGCTATTTGATGGTGCGATGGCCCCCATGCCTTACTTGTTGGGACTGCATCAGCTCGCCGATGAGCGCTTCCATTTCCATGTAGAGATCCAGGCCATTGGACGGGCTCCGGGCAAGCTGAAATATGCTGCCTCGTCGGAATCGCTCTGGGGGCTGTGGGCGAATGACTCCGCCCCAGTGCAGAAAGCGCAGGAGCTGCGCGAAGCGATTGCAAAGGAAGATGCTTAATGGATAAGGTAAGGCTACTACCGGCGCCGCGAGAAGCGCTGGCACAATTCTCGCAAATATTTGATGGTCATTACGTTGGACCATTGGGCGCTGCCTGGGCTCCGGGACGGGTCAATCTGATTGGTGAGCATACTGACTATAACGATGGTTTTGTTTTACCTCTGGCAGTCGATCGTGTGGCGGCTTTTGCCGGGCGTACGCGGGCCGATGCGCAGGTGCGCCTGTGGTCCACTCACTTCAACGAACAAGTTCAGTTGTCGTTGGAAGGGCTGCCGGGTAACTTCGAAGAGCAGAGAATCAAGCTACCGGTATGGGCTCGCTACATTCTTGGGGTCATCTCGGAACTGGTGAAGGCTGGCATCGTGCTGCGCGGATTCGATGCCGTGGTGGGCGGAGACGTCCCGTTGGGTGGTGGCATGAGTTCGTCGGCAGCCCTGGAAGTGGCCACAGTGCAGGCCTGCTCGCTCTTTTCCCGCGGTGCATTTACTATAGGCGAGACAAATGCAACGTTGAAGCCATTGGAAGTAGCAGCTCTCTGCCAGCGAGCCGAGCATATCGCTTCAGGCCTGCGTTCCGGTATTCTGGACCAGGCTGCCTCTTGCCTGGGAAGGCCTGAGAACGCCGTTTTACTGGATTGTCGCTCGCTGGCCGCGCGCTATCTGCCTTTTAATGCCCCTGATCTCTCGCTGGTCGTGATCGATACCAGTGTGCGACGTGAACTGGCTGCTTCCGCCTATAATGAGCGGCGCCAGCAATGCGAAGACGCGGTAAGACTGCTGCGCGAAGTCATAATAAAGCAAGAACCATCATATGAAGCTACTCAGGAGATACGTGCGCTGCGCGATATCACGCCGGGGCAGTTTGGGCGCTATCAGGATGTGCTACCTGAGATCTTGCGTCGCCGGGCGGGCTATGTGATTGCTGAGAATGAGCGGGTGCTGCAGGTTGTCGAACTGTTGGAGAAGGGCAAGGTGGAGGAAGTTGGTCCGATCCTCTGGAAGGGTCATGCTGGTCTACGCGATGAGTACGAGGTGAGTTGCCTGGAACTGGATACGCTTGTGGAGATTGCTCGCCAGGTGTCGGGTGTGCTGGGAGCACGCATGATGGGAGGCGGCTTTGGTGGTTGTACTATTAATCTGGTGCGTACTGACGCGGTTGAGGCATTGCGCGCGGTAGTGCATGAACAGTACCCCGCGCGCACGGGCTACCAGGCCAGCATTGATATCTGTCAGGCAGCCGGTGGGCCAGGTCAGTCCATAGCCGAATAACTCTAGCCTTCTTGTTCCGTTTCTGGCAAATATACTTTGTCGTTGATCGAGGGGGCGCGAATCATCAGGCTTTCCACAGGTGGGTCTACTTCAATGACGCTGTGATAGACGCCGCACGGGAAGCAGCAGAATTCTCGTGGCCCTATGATGAAGCGCTCTCCCTCCACCTCAACCGTAATGGTGCCTTGTAATACAATAAAGCACTCGTCACTTTCTAAATGCTTGTGCGGGGCTGGGTCAGCCCAACCGGTGGTTGTGTTGTTGTACCAGATTTGCAGGCGCTCTGAACGGAAGCCAATATCGTCGGGTGGTGTGTGGCCAGAGAGCAGTGTAGAATAATCGGGCAGTTTGCGGTGGTGAAATGGTGGCATAGGTTGGTTCCTTGTTTGTTAAATTTGCGTTGGTACTCTGTATGACGCTTGAAGGGCCGCTCATGGTAGTGTAGAGTGTGGGCAGTGGTAGCTAATTGCTAGTAAGAAAGGCTGTAATGCGCATGAAGCTTTTTCTCTCAACTGATTTTGAAGGCACCAGTGGCATCGTGGCCTGGGAACAGATCATTGAAGGCAATGCCGAGTATGAGCAGGGGCGGCGCCTGTTGACCGCTGAGGTCAATGCAGTTATAAATGGTGCCATGCAGGGGGGAGCGAGCGAATTTGTTGTCAATGATGCCCATCATGCGATGCGCAATCTGCATCCACAGGACCTTGCTGGACGCGCGACGTTAATTACCGGCAAGCATAAGCCGCTCTATATGATGCAAGGTCTGGATGAGAGCTTCGATGGTGTCTGTTTTGTCAGTTACCACGGCTCGATTGGTGCTGAACGGGCCGTGCTCTCGCACACTTATAACCCTGGTGCAATCTGGGAGGTGCGCCTGAACGGTGAGATTGTGGGTGAATCGGGATTGAATGCCCTGGTGGCTGCGCACTATGGTGTGCCAATTATTTTGGTCAGCGGCGATGAAGCGACTGCTCACGAGGCGCGTAATCTTGCTCCGCAAGCTGAGATGATCATCGTAAAAGAGTCATTGGGCCGCTTTGCCGCCTCGCACCTGCACCCCGATGTGGCGTGCGAAATGTTGCAGGCCGGTGCCGAGCGCGCAGCGCGCAATATTGGTTCCATGCGACCACCACAATTCCAGTTGCCGGTACATGTGGAGATCACCTTCCTGGTCGCTGATATGGCTGAGACAGCAATGTGGATACGAGGTGTGGAGCGTGTATCCCCGCGTACAGTAAAAGTGAGTGGCGAGCATCTGCTCGATCTCTATCGTACGTTCGTGACAATTGTTTTACTGACACGTGCGCTGGTAGATCGCTAACAGCTGATTCGTCCCATTCTGATAGAGCAAAGGTCGCCTGGAATGCCCGTGCTGGTACGGATATTCCAGGCGCCTGTGCTAAGATCTCCTGATGCAAAGCGCCATTGCTTGCTGTAATTCTCCGTTGTTATGTTGATCCCGGCGTACGAGGTAACTCTTCCTCAATCCGTGTGGCACGGTTGCGGTCGGAGCTCTCGATCCGACCAACAATTTCTGTAACC
The DNA here is from genome assembly GCA_017354095.1 of Ktedonobacteraceae bacterium. Classification (GTDB taxonomy): domain Bacteria; phylum Chloroflexota; class Ktedonobacteria; order Ktedonobacterales; family Ktedonobacteraceae; genus Bu33. The sequence continues at coordinate 6,494 of JAFMRP010000079.1, read as the reverse complement.
AGGCCGAGGCGTTGCTCAATCTCCTGCGCTTGCCGGTGCAGGGATTTGATCTCAAAGGAGAGCTCTTGCAATTGCCCATCAGAGGCTGTCAGCCATTGCTGTTGTTGTGGTAACGCCTGGCTGACTGGCGCCTCGGAGGGGCGATTAACGCCTGGTGTAACTGCCTGCTCTGCTGCTTCCTCTACGCGTGGAGTGGCCGTTGGCGTCTCCCGATGTGGACGCCTTTCACCTCGTGCTGCGAAGATCAAGCCAATGAGTGACAGCAAACCCAGCCCGAAGAGCCCGCCAATAATCAATGTGCTGTTCACGATAGCTCCTTGAATATAAGATTACGATACCAGCCTGTATAGTGTAACAGAGTTTAGGGCTTTTAGTGAATATGAATAGCTACCGAAGCGCTCATGCCAGGCAGGATATTCTTGCTACTCGCGCTATCAATACTGATAATGACAGGAATACGCTGGCTTACTTTGGTAAAGTTGCCGCTGGCATTATCCTCTACTGGTAGCAGCGAGAAGGAACCTGCGGTGGCCTGCACGATCTGCTGCGTTTTCCCTGTAAAACTAGTGTCGCTGAAGGCATCGATATGAATATCGACGTCCTGACCAGGCTTGACGTTGCTGATCTGACCTTCATCGACGTAAGCAGTAATGTTCAGCGTATCCAGGTTCGTCATCTGGGCGATGGCCAGTCCAGCTGCTACGTTTTGTCCCTGAACAGCAGGGATTTGTAGAATAACGCCACTAATCGGACTGGTCACATTAATGGTTGTCTCTCTGGCCGGAGCAGTAGCCGTGGCGGAAGTTGTAGCCGTCACTGTGGCGATAGTTTGCCCCTGTGACACTTTGTCGCCCTGTTTAACGCTCAGTGTGGTCAACTGTCCGTTGGCTGGAGCACTGATGGGAACGATATTGCCACTGACCAGAGCATCGTCAGTGCGATAGTACAGGTAGTTATCGTAGATATAATATGCGGTCCCGCCTGCGATGGAAAAGACCGCGAGGATGAGCAGCAGTGGTACCAGTATCAGGCGACGCATGGCTAAATCTCCTTTATTTTTGTGCTACCAGGTTGTGTCATTCCACAAGTGCCAGTGCCTGTGTCTCTTCGTGCTCTGCGGTGGGTTCACCTTGTGGGCGCGGAGCCCCGGAGGCGCGCCCTGGTTTGCGGCTGCTGCGTACGAAGAACACAGCGATGATAGCCAGAAACGCGATCACCAGTGAAAATGTGAAACCGTTCTGCAAGGCCAGTACAAAGCTCTGGCGCTGGATGAAACGTGCGATGAGCTGGAGCGCGGTGGTGTGTGCCGTGTTGAGATCTGCACCACGCGCGACCAGTGCGGCCTGGAATGCGGCGACGAGGCGCCCGGTTGGTGAGGATGCAGTGACCTGTTCGGCAAGGCGTGCGAAATGCACCTGACTTTGCGTCTGGACCAGCGTAGCCAGCACAGCGATGCCTAACGAACTTGAGACCGAGCGCGTAACTGTATTAATCGAAGACGCTTGAGCCAGTTGACGTGGTCCGATTTCTGAGAGACCAACGACTGTAAGTGGCTGTATGCAGGCACCAAGAGCGAAGCCACGTATGATAAACATCGTCTGAAGCCACCAGTAGGGCGAATCTACTGTAGTAAAGCTCAATTGCCAGGTGACAAAAGCCAGAATGAGCAGACCTGGAATCATAACCGCGCGTGCTCCAAGACGATCAACCAGTCTACCACCAATAACAACGCTAACCATTGAGGCCAGCGCTTGTGGCAGCAACAACAGACCCGTCTGGAAGGCACTCAACTGGCGAATATTCTGCAAGTAGATAGGAAGGAGGAAAATGCCGCCAAACAGGCTGAAGACTACGAAGAGGTTGGCGATGGTACTGTTGCGGAATGGCCCATTGCGAAAGAGCCGCAGGTCAAGCAGCGGGGAGCCTTCGCGGTTGGCGATTACCAACTCAAGCACGATGAAGATTATCAGACAGAGCGCACCAACAAGCAAAAAGCCCAGCACCTTTGTCGACATCCATCCATCAGTACTGGCGTCGGATAGGGCGTAGAGCAGGCTGCCCAGGCCCACCGCGGCAAAGAGAAAACCCCAGAAGTCGAAGCGGGCGCGCGTTTCTTCCCTGACTTCCCTCAGAATGGCGCTGGCGAACATAATACCAACAATGCCTACTGGTACATTGATATAGAAGATTGCCTGCCAGTCAGCATAGGTAACAAGGTAGCCGCCAAGCGTTGGACCCAGTGCTGGACCGAGCAGCGCCGGAATACCGAAGAAACCCATCGCGGTGCCGCGTTCATGTGGCGGAAATTCACGGAAGAGTAGTGTAATGGACATGGGGAAGAGCGCCGCTCCCCCAATGCCCTGCAGGATGCGGAAGAAAATTAGAACAGGCAAGTTCCAGGCCAGGCCGCACAGTGCCGAGCCAGCGGTGAATGCGGCCAGCGATATGATATAGTAGCGCTTGATTCCTAGCTTGCTGGCGAAAAATGCCGAGGTCGGTGTTACAACGCCCAGCGTCAGGATGTAGGCAGTGAGTACCCACTGCACACTATGGATATCCGCTCCGAAGGCTGCTTGCAACCGTGGAATGGCGATGTTGACAATAGTTTGGTCGAGAATGCTCATAAATACGCCGACAATGACGACCATTGCTACAAGCCATTTGTATGCCAGACCTCCGCTACGCCTCGTTGCTTGTGCGTTGACTTGCATGCAGGAAAACTCCTTCCTATCAGAGATGGAACAGTTCTATAAAGCTAGATTGTGCAATGGTAAAACTCTCTTTATGTCTCCTCTTCTGCTATTGCGGGTGTGGGCGGATCGCGGTTGATGATTCCGTAGAGCAATGTGGAAACCATCTGGTTGATGGCATCTTCGCGTGATAGCTGAGCGAATGGCAATAGCTCGTTGAAGCCCTGCCCGACAGCGTGCGCGAAAAATGCCATCGCTATAATCTGTACAAATAGTTCCGCATCGATGTCTTTTCGAAAGGCTCCCTCCTTTTGCCTGCGTCTGACATACTCGCTGATCCTCCGACGTCCCTTCCCTATTTTTTGTACCAGCGCCTGTGTAAAATCGGGATGGGTATGTGTGATGAGGACCAGTAAGCGTAAAAGATCGCTGTGCCTGACAAAGCGATCATAGAAGGCGCCTGCAATGCGGTGTAGAATGGCCTCGTCATCAAGCAGCACCCCTTGCTGCATATCTTGCTCAATCTGGTCAAGAGTATGATAGAGGGCCTGTGATGGTGAGCTCTGCCCCATAACGGCCAGGAGCAGATCGTCTTTGCTATGATAGTGCCAGCAGAGCGTGCCACGCGAGACACCAGCCTCGGTCGCGATATCGTCCAATGTAGCAGCCGAGATCCCGGCGCGCGCGAACACACGGAGTGCCGCTTCCAGAATGATGGCGCGCGTATCCTGAGCCGGAGCCTCTTTCACAATGCCGCAGCGCACCAACTCGGCGCGTAATTCTTCCTTGCCTCCCGCGAAATGATAATAGAACGCGGGCCTGGAGAGCCTGGCAGCCTTGACGATCGCATCGATAGTAATATTATCGAAGGGCTGCTGCCTGATCAGTTGTTTGGCGGCTCGGAGCAGGCGAGTTTTGCCGTCTCGCCCTCTTCCCTGCTTTTTCTGCATGAGCTTTGCTCACTGAATTACGGCTGAGCTACCTATTCTGTACTATACAAGAAGAATAACTATACAATACAATACCCATTTGTAGTTTAGTAAAGAAATATACAAATGTCAAGCTAGTGGCGGAAATCCTACAAGTGAGGAGAAGTGGACATAGCAAGGCAAGTAGTATATTACTGCACTACGATAAGGTGCTCGATGTAGGCGGCCTGGCCGGATCTGGTACTGGCGTATAGATATCTGGTTCTGGTTGGGGCGGTCCAGATGGCACGGGTGTGGACCTGGGCTGCGGCTCTTTCTGGGGAACTGGTTGAGGAATAGGAACCGGCGTGGGCTGCGGAAGAGGCGCGGGTGCAGGCTGTGGGGTGTCAGGGGCCGGTGGGGTTTGTGGTGCAGGCTGCTCTGGTGGCCGCTGATCTGGATTAGAATCTTTTAGCCTGACTGTACGAGAAATCATCCATATATTCCTCGCTTCATAGCCCTCATCAGATATGCCCCATCCCAGTCGACATCCTACCCAATAGCACATGAATAACTGACGTTCAGCCAGAATAGCTATCATACACTTCATCTCCCTCACATACCGTTTTCAACGCATGTTATTGTAGCATATTGGTGATTCTACGCAATAGTATATGGTAATTGTGGCAAGCATCAGAGCCTTCTCCCAAGGAGATTTGCCCTGGTGGTTGTGACATTGCGCGGGCTGGCTCGTTAGGAAATAAGATAAATTTTGAAATCTTTGTAGGTTCAGAGAGAGATGAAATTGAGCTCAAGCGACCAGGCAACTGTGACTCCATTACAAAAGATTACCCTCGAACACTGGCAAGATATATGCATAGTCCTGCTGATGGGCATTCTTCTCTATGTGGGGTGTAGCTGGCAGATTTTTCGTACCAATACCGATGTAGCCAAGTACGAGTGTTATGCCGTGGCATTCTGGCAAGGTACAGAGGCGTTCAAGTCTTTGCCAGCGGGCCAGTGCGATTTTGCTCTGGGCAAAAATCCCTCTTTTGTTTCGAGTGCTCCTTCCACAAAAGAAATTGTGCGGTTTTTAAGTCAGGCTGGCATGCCTTCCTGGCTGACGGACCAGATCGCAGCCCAGTTTCCTACCCAGAGCTTTCATGCGCTGCCGCACGAATATCCACTTCTCAACATATTTGTTTTCTCGCTGACACTGACCGCACCGATATTTTTCTCGCAGATTGCATACGCTGTCTGGATGATCCTGCTTGCAACTGCTATCTATCTGGTGTTGTTGCGTTATCGTTCCAGGGGGGCCGCAGTCGCCTGCGCTCTCTATTTTGTAGCTGGTGGTTGGGGAACCCTGGCCGGGCGTTACGATATTGTACCGGCAGCTTTTACGTTATTCGCGCTACTTTGTGCTGTGAAAAATCGCTGGAATTGGGCCTTTACCCTGCTGGCTGTGGCGACGCTGCTCAAGTTCTATCCAGTACTGCTGCTGCCGTTCTTTCTGCTGGCGCAGCAGAAGACCACCCTGGGATCCTGGTACTCCCTGCGCAGATGGGTGCCGCTAGCCATTTTCGTGGCTCTGTGCTGCATTGTGATGGGGGTTTCCTTATTCTTGAGTGTTGAGGGGACACTGGCACCGTTCTTCTATTTTGTTGGACGCCCCATCCAGGTCGAATCGTTTGCATCTTCACTATTGTGGCTGCTCGATCTGCTCACTGGGCAGGCACAGAGTTATGCATACACCTTCGGTTCTCTGAACGTGGTTAGCCCGTTTGCTGGCCACGTCGGCTCTGTCATATCACTTATGGAGGTGGCGGGTGTGCTCTACCTTCTGTGGCTGCAGTGGCGCGGGAAAGTTGATCTGGCTGGTGCCACACTGATAACGCTGTTGCTCATTCTGCTCACTGGCAAGGTTTTCAGTCCACAATATATCGTCTGGGTCATTCCTATACTAGCTTATGTCGGGCGGGCGAAGTGGCGCTGGCTGATTGTGTCAAGTATTCTCTGCCTGTTGACAACCGCTATCTATCCGCATATCTACACTCAGACGAATCTGTTGAACGTCCCGTACCTGCCTGTCTTTTATCCCACCGTGACAATGCGCAACTTCCTGCTGCTGGGCCTGGCTCTTGCCCTGTTCATTCATTACTCACGCCGGAAGCCGGCAACAACCGAAAAAGCAGAAGCGTGAGCAGTGGTGGAAGAAGCACAACAATACAGCTTGCCCAGTTCCAGCCGCCCAGCGGCGAGAGATAGTTGGCATAGAGATAAACACCGAACGCCGATGCCGAGAATACCAGAGTGAAGGCCAACCACATACGCGCGACCCGTTGGCCTTCAACCGGCAGAACGATGACGGCTAGCCCGGCAATCCAGGTGATATACCAGGGGTAAAACCAGGAGGTTACAATCAATACTGTTCCTAGCGTTGCCAGCCCGGCCAATGCCAGGGTGCGCGTTGACGCGCTGCGCCAGATCCAGATGGCCCCAACGAGCAGCGCACCACCCATTGTGACGGCGTTGATAATGTTCCAGGTGCGATGCTGGCCGAAAATGGTCAGCAGGTAATATACCCAACTGCCTATCTCGGGTAATGGATGCTCTCTGTTCCACACCACAATGGCATAGAGGATCGAGCCGTTAGATGATTGCGACGCAGGCGTCGAAGTGAAAGTGAAGAGAATCTGCTCTAATGTCCAGCCCTGCCAATAGGGCAGGTAGAGCACGAGAGCGGTAACTCCGCTCATCAGTCCTGCTGAAGTGACAGTCAGCGCAACTTTCTTGAGCCGCTGGCCGAGCGGCGCTTCCGCTGTGCTATAAGCACGGCGAGCCAGTAGCACTAAGTACAGTGCCAGCAGAGGAGCTGCTGCTAATTTCACCAGCA
>JAFMRP010000619.1 GCA_017354095.1 Ktedonobacteraceae bacterium | reverse complement strand
AGGATAGACCATCGGGCCATCTCCTTTCCGTGTCTTCGGAAGACGATTACTCTTCCGCCTTCCCGGCAGGGCTTCATAAGCATTTCACGCTAGAGAAAGCCAGTGTAAGGGGAAATTACTAGCAGGAAACGATTACTTTACGTCTTGACATGATATACTGGGTATGGTATATTTTTCACTATGTAGAAAAGGTTTCCATGATATGGAAGACACAACTGCTGGAGGAATGTTAGCGAAGGGCTTGACCCTGTTGGTGACGATCGGGCAATACCCTGATGGCATCACGCTAAGCGAGCTAGCGCGCAAGGTATGCATGCCAGTGAGCACAGTGCACCGGCTTCTCGCGACGCTGCACACATTTGGCTTTGTCTATTTTGATGTAGAGAGCCGTCGTTATTCGCTGGGGCTGCGCTTATTTCTACTTTCACAGCAGGTTACGCTGGTGCGTAAGCTTTCAGAAGCTGCCTTACCGGTCATGCGCAGGGTCGTAGAGGTAACGAAAGAGACAGCATTGATATCGATTCTCGATGGAGAGGAGATGATGTATGTTGAGCGTGTTGACAGCCCTCAGCCCGTGAGTGTGCGTGGTTCGAGTGGAGGCCGGGGGCCGCTCTATTGCACCGCTATGGGAAAATCGCTGCTGGCATTTCAACCTGAAAAAGAACGCGAGGCCATCCTGCAACGGCTGCATTTAGAACGTCTGACCGCTCATACCATCACCGACCGTGAAACGCTGCGCCGCGAGCTTGCCCTAACGCGTGAGCGCCGGTACTCTATCGCAAACGAAGAGCATGAGCCAGGCGTCATCTCGGTAAGTGTCCCTGTGCTTGATGAACGCGGCCAGGCTCTCGCGGCCCTCTGTGTCACGGCTCCGGCATTCCGCGCTACGTTAGCGCAACTCGTAGAAAATGTTCCGTTGTTGCGCGATGGAGCCAGAGAGATAGCCATACAGCTCCCACGAAGTGGCACGGCAACGTAACGTCGTTTAGCAAAATGTCTTCTCCTCGTAGATAGATTTTGCATAATTAGAAATCGTTTTACTCGTGCAGTACTGAGTTCATCCCGGCACCTTGTCATCATGTTGTACTAATGAAGAGCAAAGGAGTCTTCACATGTTTTTTCGACAAAAACAACGCCAGTTGGCAGCTAGTGACAGGTCGAACGCGCGCCCCCTGACTCGCCGCACGTTTCTTGAGCGCTCGCTCGCGGTTCGAGTTGGTGGCAGCGCTCTTCTCATGGCATTGGACGCCTGTGGTGGTTCGGGAAGCAACTCGAATGGCCCCATTACCTTAACTATCTGGGACTACTATACCGGGGCTGGCGTGCCTATTTTGACACAACGTTTTGACGCCTTCACCAAATTGCACCCGAACATCAAATTTCAGCGTTCCTACATCCCTTATCCTGATATGAATCAGAAAGTGCTGCAAGGGGCAGCTGCGGGAACATTGCCAGATCTGCTGCTTATTGATAGCATCGCGCATCCTACTTATTCCGCGAACGGCATTCTTGTTGACCTCACAGATCGCATTAAAACGTGGGGACAGGTCGGCCAATATTTTCCTGGCCCCTTACAGTCAATCTCCTGGAAGGACAAGTATTACGGATTGCCCAACAATAACAACTGTTTGGGGCTCTACTACAACATCGACATGTTAACGAAGGCAGGAGTGAAGCCGCCGACAACGTGGGACGAATTGCGCGCCGCGGCCAAAAAGTTAACCCAAAATAATGTCTATGGCTTTGCCACGGCCGCACCCAAAACCATGGAAGGCACCTTTGAATTCCTGCCATTCCTGCGCGAATCGGGGGCCGACTGGGATACCCTGGATAGTCCAGAGGCTACAAGTGCGCTGCAGCTGCTGGTTGATCTGATCAAGGACGGTTCAATGTCCAAAGAAGTCATCAACTGGACACAGACCGACTCGATCAACCAGTTCATCAGCGGATCAGCCGCGATGGTGCAGAACGGTACCTGGCAGATCCCCAACCTGCAGCAGAAGGCAAAGTTCAAATGGGGAGTAGTCGCCCTGCCCAAAGGCCAGACCGATGCGACGAGCCTGGGAGGCGAGAACTGGGCCATCTGCCGCACAAGCAAGAACATTGACGCGGCATGGGAGTTCATCAAGTATACGCAGGATGTCCAGCATTATAAGGAATACCTGACTGCCGTTGGTGCGCTGCCTGGTCGCAAGGATATCGCGCAAGATCCTGTCTGGCAGAAAGACCCGGTGCTCAGCGTCTTTGTGAACGAGTTCGCGTATGCGCGCACGGTTGGGGGTGGTCCAAACGCTGCGAAAATCTCGGATATATTTGCGCCGGCCCTGCAGTCGGCACTGACCGGTCAGATGTCTCCAGCCGATGCACTGAAGCAGGCAGCAGCACAGATTAAACCGCTGCTTGCCTAAAATGTTTGTGGGTGCGAGATCAGCCTGCTCGCACCTGTATCATACCAGCACGAAAAGGACATGTTGTATGGCCTTTACTTCACCACAGGTAGCCACGCTTGAAACAGCGCCATCGAAGACGGCGGAAAAGAAGCAGAAAAAGATCCGGGTGAATTGGAGCATCTACACCTTTATTCTGCCGGCTGCGCTGTTTCTCGGCATATTTTCTATCTACCCCATCTTGATGACGTTCGTACTCAGCTTCGAGCAGGTTGATCTCGGAGGTATCATCAGTGGTGACACACCTTTCGCGGGCTTGCAGAACTACCAGCAGGTATTGAGCGATCCTGTCTTTCAGCGTGGGGTTGGCATCTCGCTCATCTTCACCATCGCATCCGTAACATTTCAATACCTCTTCGGATTTCTGCTAGCGCTGCTCTTCAACCAGCGCTTTCCGCTCCACAAGCTGTTTCGCGGTCTAGTCATGATAGGGTGGGTTCTGCCTATTGTCGTGAACAGTACCATTTTTAAGTGGATGCTGCAGCAAGACACCGGCATCATCAACTATGCCCTGTTGTCCTTGCATATCACGCAACAGCCCATCCCCTGGCTCACCGATCCGAAGGTCGCACTGCTCTCACCGATTATCGCCAACATCTGGCTCGGCATTCCTTTCTATATGGCCCTGCTGCTGGCGGGGTTACAGAGCATCTCGCCTCAGCTCTACGAGGCGGCCCGGGTTGACGGCGCGAATGGATTACAGCGCCTGCGCTACATCACAGTGCCACTGATGCGCTCGCCCAGCCTGATTGTGTTGGTGCTGGGGATTATCTACACATTGAACGTCTTTGACCTGATCTATATTCTCACCAATGGTGGGCCAGCCAACGCCACCAATGTGCTGCCCATCTATGCATACCAGCAGGCATTCTCTTACTTCAACCTGGGAAATGGTGCGGCTGTCACTGTGCTAATGTTCGTTTTCTTGCTGGTTGTCTCAACCGGTTACCTGTTCTTGATTCGACGAGAAGGGAGTAGTGCTGCATGACGTCCAAACCTCTGCGCATGACGATTCTCACGGGTCTGGGGGTGTTGGCGACCTCGTGCATGCTCTTCCCCATTTACTGGCTCCTTGTCACATCACTCAAGCCGACCAATGAGCTCTTCCTCAGGCCACCGACACTCTTTCCTCTGCACATCGACTGGAGCGCGTATATTGATAACGTTATCCAGAACCATGATTTCCTGCGCTACATCGGTAATAGCGCCCAATTGGGGCTGGGAACCGTCTTTTTAAGCGTCGCGTTGGGAACGCCGGCTGCCTATGGGCTGGCGCGGCTGCCGCTACGAGGGAAACATATTTTTGTGCTTGGCATGCTGGTGCTGCAAATGTTTCCCGGCATTATGCTTGCCGTGCCGCTTTACGTCATGTTCTCCCGGCTGGGGCTGGTCAACTCACTGGTCGCGGTTAGTTTAGCGGTCACCAGCCGTACACTGCCTTTCGCCATTCTGGTATTACGTCCCTTTTTCCTGGATCTCCCGCGAGATCTGGAGGAGGCGGCGGCAATAGACGGCAGCACGCCTTGGGGCACTTTCATCAGAATTCTGCTGCCACTCTCACTTCCGGGGGTAGCGACCGTCGCGGCCTTCAACTTCCTCTCTGGCTGGAGCGACTTTCTCTTCTCGCTAACCCTGCTGACGGACGATAGTAAGCGACCGGTGAGTATGGGACTCTATCGCTTCATTTCGCAGTATGGCATTCAATGGAACGACCTGATGGCCGTTTCCGTCGTGGCCGCGATCCCTGCGGTGGCGGTCTTTTTCTTC
>JAFMRP010000618.1 GCA_017354095.1 Ktedonobacteraceae bacterium | reverse complement strand
CGATGGCGGCACGCTCATGGATAAGATGCGCGATGCCAACGGCGCGCTCGCCTGGCCGGAAGCACTCAAGTACCTGCAACAGGCCGCTCTGGCCATCGACTACGCCCACAGCCGGCAGGTCATCCACCGCGATGTCAAACCGGGCAATCTGCTGCTGCGCCAGGATGGCTGGCTGCACCTAGCCGATTTCGGTATCTCGAAGGTGCTGCTCTCGGAGGAGACACGCACGCACGCCGGATCAGGCACACCCGAATACATGGCCCCCGAGCAGGCTCGCGGCGATGCGGTGGCCGCCAGCGACCGCTACAGCCTGGCTATCATTGCCTATATGCTGCTCACCGGCTACGTCCCCTTCTCAGGCAAGACCCCTTATGATACCCTTTTTAAACATCTGACGGAGTCCCCGCCCTCGCCCTGCGAGCTGAACCCCGAGTTGTCCCCTCAGACGGAGGCGGTGCTGCTGCGTGGCCTGGAGAAGACGCCGGGCAAGCGCTATCCCTCCTGCAAACAGTTTGTGGAAGATCTGGAGCGCTCATACCAGGGCCGCTCGCTTCTGCTGCCCCCGCTGAGCCAGCAGCTGCGCGATATTTCGCACCTGCCAGCTGCGCGGTCGCCGTTTGTGATCCCACAGTTGGACCAGGCGCCCCCATCGAACCCGCCCGCAGCCACTATGCCGACTATGCCACTACCAGAACCGGCATCACCACCCATGACGAAATCACACCGCAAAATCAACCGGCGCACAGCGCTGATCGTGGGCGGCTCAACCCTGGCCGCGGCGGCCGGCGCTACGGGACTGGTCGCGCTGCGCAGCAGCTTCTTCAGCCAGGGCAATACGTCCAGACCACAGATGACACCCCCGACGCCCCCTCCGGCTGGACCGCTCCACCTGATCCCGGCGAAACCACTGCTCAAACTAACCGAACACCATCATAATGTCTGGGATGTCGCCTGGGACCCCGGCGGGCGCTACCTGGCCAGCTACGACGATCAATATCGTGTGCTCCTGTGGGACCTGGATAACGCGCTGCATACACAGGGCGGCAACCAGGATACGATCACATCTGTTAGCAGTTGGATCCTGCCCGATAAAAATCTGTGCGCAGACCAGTTGTGCTGGTCGCCAGATGGCCACACGCTCGCCATAGCCTCCAGCAGCGATGTTAGTACCAGCAATGTGGTCTACCTTGCCGACGTGCTCACCCACAATAGTAAGCCCCGCAAACTCACCAATAACAGCTCAATGCCACCTTTCAGCATCTATCGCTCTCCCGCCTGGTCGCCAGGTGGAAAACAACTGGCGGCCGCCAATAGTAATCTCCTGGGTATCGGATCAGTGGACGTGTGGCAGGTCGACAAAATGACCGATCCCTCCTACCGCCTGAGCTATACCCGGCCCGGCGAAACAGGGGGCGATGTCGCGCTGGCGCTCGACTGGTCACATGATGGCAGTAAGCTGGCGGGTGTGATCCCGAACCTCGATATCGTGATCTGGAACACGCAAAAAAGGCAGGTGGAACAGGTGTTACCACAGCCGACGCGCCCGGTCCACCAGGTGAAGATCAATCTTTTAACGAGCGCTTCTATCTCCTGGTCGCCAACCGATCCTTATCTACTGGCTGCCTGGAATTTCGACAGCATTTCGATTTACGACACGCGCCAGAAAAAGCCCCTCTACCAGCTGTTCACCGATGACCGTGAAGCCATCGCCAGCAACAGCCCGCTGCATCCGCTCCAGTTGTTCGGCTTCATCTGGTCGCCCAACGGCCGCTACCTCGCCGGCTGCTACAGCGGCAGCCGCAATATCTACATCTGGGATCTCCAGGCCAAAAACCCCGGAAAGACCCGCGATGGCCTGCAGCTTCAATCCATGGTTATGTCACATATCCACACCGATACCGTGACAAACCTGTCCTGGTCGCCCAACGGCCGCTACCTCGCCTCATCCTCGCTCGACAAAACCGTCGTCATCAGCCAGGTCGACCAGTAACAATCTGTAGGGCTACTCCCTTGCGGGTAGCCGGACCTCCCACACGCCGTCGACACAGACAACAACCTCTCAGCAACATCACAGAAAATCGCGACGTTCACCCCAAAACTGGAAGCGTGTCGAAGTTTGTGACGCCTGTATCCTCCATGGTCGCCACACAAACGATTCCAGGAACGGTATTGTGAAAGCCGCGCAATGCTATACAGCTAACGTGGGAATTTTTGGGCCATATTTTCCCGCTCTATCTGTAATATTTGTAGTGTAAATACACTTTTAGCCTTTTTGCTGGCGCATTGGTCTGTCGCCCCAATGCGCCCCTACATCCATCCATGCCGGGTGTGCTGCCACTGTTTCATTGCAGCGGCACGTTGAGAGACCGCTGAGCACATATGCATGCTAAGCAGCGCTCATCTGGATGATCGTAGGTGATTACACGAAAGGATGTGCCACACATGTCCCTTGCACTCCGTAAACCCCAAATAATTGCTCTGTTCGTTCTGGCATTCCTGACCCTGGTCGTACTTGGACTCACTCTGTACTCCTCCGTGGCACACATCGACGTGTGGCACACCCTGACTGATATCAAGCCCACCATTCTGTATGGACACTGATGGAAAAACAATGCAGGCAGCCTGACCTGCGATTGCTCAGCTGCACGGTCTAAGCACACTGACGACAATAGCCTCAATCTGGAAAGGAAGAGATATTATGTCGCACTATGACTAGCGTGAGGGTACACAAAACGCCCGCTCCCCCTCCAGGAGTGGGCGTTTTGTATGGCGGGATAAGCTGGCCCCCACGAACTGTCTACTCGCGAGGGGATAACGCGGGGCACACAAATCGGCAGGTGAGAGCCGGCCACCCGCAAGGGGTGGCCTTACATATCTCCGCTGGCAATGAGGTTGTAGACTGAGTACATTTTTCATGTTCACACGCTATACTGGTTGATTTTTGTGCTACTTTATGTACAATGTGGACACTGTATATTTACATATGTGATGAAGGTGGATAGAAGATGAAGCAGCGATCATACGACCCGGAGCGTTTCAAGCGAAAACAACTGCGTTTGCCAGCTCATGACTATAGCACAACAGGTGCCTATTTCGTGACCATTCTGGCTACTACACGAGCCCCCTTATTCCATCAACCAGAACTATATCGCATCCTGCATGACACATGGAAAACACTACCAACACGTTTCCCCGAGGTAACTCTCGACGAATTTGTGATTATGCCAGATCATATTCATTTCATCCTCTGGCTGAACAAAGGCTCAACTTCCTTAGGGAGTGTAATCGGCGCATACAAGTCTCTCACCACCGTGTATTGGCTTCGCCATCTTAAATCCCTTGGCCAGGACGGGGAACGCCCCGGTCGCATCTGGCACAATAACTACTACGAGCGAGTTATCCGAATCGACGAACTAGAAGCAACACGACTCTACATTCGTCAGAACCCCCATAAACTACAGAACCCTCCTCACCCTCCAGATATGTAAGGCCACCCCTTGCGGGTGGCCGGGGAGGTGGGGGAGCGGCTCGCACCCAACCGATCCTCCTCGCCCTCCAGATATGTAAGGCCACCCCTTGCGGGTGGCCGGGGAGGCGGGGAGGCCCGCCCTCCCCCTACGCCTTCTCCGTCACCTTATAGCGCTCCATCACCCGCTCCGCCAGCTTCAGATCCAACTCCGCCCCACACTCCCTGAATATCTTCACCGACTCCCTCACATAATCCAGCCCGCGCCGGTATTCCTGCTCACCCTTGCGACTGGCATCGCCCTCGTACCACTTCAGCAGCACCTCACCATACTCGCGCATCGTTCGCGCCAGTTCCAGGCGCATCCCGGCCTTGCTAAACATACGCCGTGCCTGTTCAAAGTATTGGACCGCTTCTTCTCGCTGGTCTTGCCCTACAAAAATACTCCCCAAAACACGCTGGGAGCGCGCAATAAGCCACGTTAATTCGAATCGGCGGGCATCTTCGAGCGTTTGCAGTGCTAGCTGCTGCGCTTTACCAGCATCTCCTAGCGAGAATACAACCTGCGCCAGATACAATTGACCTTCAGTTCTTGTTTCTGCCTCTATGCCTTCAAGAGACAGCACATAATCCAGTGCTCTCTTTGATCTATGCAACATTTTACCTCGCGCTGAAGTATGGGCATCTCCAAAATCAAACGTATCAGCCTGCATAAGGCGCAGGCCGCCAATAGCAACTAGAGCTATACCA
>JAFMRP010000617.1 GCA_017354095.1 Ktedonobacteraceae bacterium | reverse complement strand
GCGTGAACCGGTGGCCTTCTGTAACTCCGCGTATTCGAGAGGGGGAAGATCTTCAGGTGCGATCTCTTCCGCTTTAGCCTGTTCCTGCACTGGTGCAGCAGCCTCGACAGCGGCGACGACTGCTGGCTGCTGAGTCGCGACTGGTTGTTCCTTCGCGCGCTCCTGCTGTTTCTGGCGCCGGCCATGCGTTGCAGGTTCGCTTTCCTCCTGAGCAACTGCTTGCTTTGCTGTCGCGCTTTCGTTGACCGCGACTGTCGGTGCCGTGGTAGCGGCTGCGCGGCTCTCTTCGCTGCGTGTTGGCGTAGCTGCGGCTGGTTGGGCTGCTGGCGCTGCTTGCGCGGGAGCCTTGTGGGCCGATGGACGATCAAAACGATACTTGCGTGCGGGACGCGGCTTTTCCTCTTCTACGAGAGCCTCTTTCTCAGTTGGCGCTGCCTCATTTGTGCTGGCCGGCGTAGCTGAAGCACTGGCCGTCGGCACACTGGCAGACTCGACGGTCTGAGGCTCCTTTTGCTCTTCCCGTTTCTGTTGCTCTTCTCGTTTCTGCTCGCTCTGCTTCGCTTTCTCACTGCTTGCAGTTTCGCGCTGGTGACGACGTGGCAGGCGCACACGCGAGGAGGGCCGTAGCAGTGGTGACACGCTCTTGCTCTCCGTCTCCCCGGCCACCTTCTGCTCTCCCTCCTGGGGGATCTGCTCAGAAGCGGCTGGCGTGGCTCTCTCATCCTGGCTATCCGCTCCCACCGGTTTTTCCGCGGGGGCACTCACTGGTTGTTCTGCGGCGGCCACCTTCGCCCGGGCCTCTTCAGTCATCACCTGCTCAGCAGCCGCTGCGCCCTCGCCTGTCTCCGGTGTAAGCAGCGAGAAAACTTCAGACTGCTGCACCGAAGCGTTAAGGAGAGCCTCCGTTTGATGGAACTCCGCGATAAAGTCGGCGAAAGGGCGTACCTCTTCTTCCATCGACGTAAGCGGCAGCTGGTTATATGTCTGCGCTTGCGTCTCTGAAGGTACTTCTCCTGCCTGAACTACAGGGGATTCAACCTTCTGATCAGCTGCCTGCACCGGTTCGCGCTGATCGACCTGACTGGTTGTATCCTGCTGCTCATGAGCGACGGAGGCTTCCCTTACTTCCTCCTCAACTGTGGACTTCTCCTGTTCAGCCTCGACATGCCCAGAAGCAGGGGGGCTGGCTGATGCGGCGTCGGTGGGGGGCGCCTCAGTGGATTGAGCGTCTGTGCCGGGATCAACCGGCTGTTCGGGGGTAGGTTGATGCTCTGCGACTGTTGCATCAACGTCGTTGTGCTCAAATGGTGTATTCTCTGTTGTCACTAAGATCTCCAGTCTCAGTCGCTACGGACCGGAGCGCAGCCAATGCGCGTAGAATATATTTGACTGAAGATAGTTGGGGCGAACATCTGTTATCTGATAGATCTCAGCTTGTACGTACGCCGATGTACAACGGGCAGAAACGCATTCAAGTTTTTACAGTTCCGCCCCGACTATATCCTCGGCTATCTTCTTTTCGCTGCGCTATAGTATCTCACCCGGCCCGGCCTTTTCGTTAACCAAGCTTCACGCCGTTTTTTACTCTTGATGCACACCACCACTGAACGGCGGAACACTGGTGGGCAGGCGACGCACATCTGATTCTCTGGCTTCATCGGATCCCTGCGCTTCCGGCATATGACCTTTATGCGCATCACTCTCCTGCCCCTGGCTGCCGACCTGCTCTGATCGGCTTGTTGAACACCAGACGGATACGATGCGCTCGACGGCGGTCTCATGCGAAAAGATTGCTAGCAGGGCCAGAGCCCAGATGCCAGTATTCGTTAATAGTCCTATCGCGAGAATGATGACACGTTCGGGGCGGGCGAGCAACCCGGTTTTGCACTCTATTCCCAATCCTTCGGCGCGAGCTTTCGTGTAGCTTACCATGAGCGAACCAACCACCGCGATAAACGTGAATGTGATCATCCAGGCTTGCTCATGCCCTAAGGGCCAGAATGAATCTTGGAGGCCCGGGTGCTGTAACGCGTAGTAAAGCAGCCCAAACAGGATAATGCTTTCTGAATAACGGTCAAGCGTCGAGTCTAAGAATGCACCAAAGGTGGTGGCGGCATTACGGATGCGCGCCATCGCTCCATCAAACATGTCAAAAATGCCCGCACACAGCACCAGGACTCCTCCGATTTGCAGATACCCTGAGGCAATAACCAGAGCGGTCGCCGCACTTAATAGCAGCCCGATCCAGGTCAATGTGTTGGGAGTGATCCCTAAACGAGCTAGCGGCTGAATAACTAACATTACCAGGCGCCTGGCTCGCTGCTGTATGCGTCTGCTAAACATATCCTTATTCTACCACAATTAGTACCCTGAGGACTAGCTCTTTTGGCGGCGAAGTTGTGCCTGTTGCCGCGAAATTTGTTAAAATCAAAAATTGCCTAAAAGTAGCTTATGCCTGTCGGTAGCTCACCGGGTGCAGAAGCTCCCGCAGATTTAACCTCCCAACTCATATGAAAACTATCATTACGCGACCGCCGATTCGGCATTGCTGCGCCTCGCCTGCCGCCCCTCTTTGCTCATCAAGTAGCGAACCCAGTGATAATAGGCCTGCATATCCCACATCCTACCACCCGGCGCGCTTAGGCCCCGCTCAACCGAACGACGCAGATCCAGAGCGCTTTTCCCCTCAAACCAGCTAAAACCATAGCCAACCGAACTGGCAGTATGCGCATCACTATTACCCAGTTCGGGCAGGCCGTAACGCGTACGGTTGGCATTCATCGCTATGTAGTTGGCATAAATGCCACAGAAACTGGCGTTCCAGGTCTCAATACCGTCCAGCCATACATCTTTGGAAGCATGAATGCGATCCATGACATCGCGCTGACAACTGTGCCGGAAGAATTTATGCAACGGATGCGCTACTACTGCCAACCCACCCTGCTCATGAATCAGATCAATACTACGCTCCATGCTCAATCCACTTGCTATACGCTTCTCGATGAAAAGGCCCAGCAGATGACCTTCTCTGGTCGTTATCTCCTCACCCACTACGAAGTCAAAACGGTACGAACCCTTTGCCCACAAGTCTCGCGCACGTAACGCTCCCTCAATCACATCATGGTCCGTAATAGCAATCACATCCAGATCGGTATTTTTCTGTACATGCTTTAATATTTGCTCAATGGTCGCCGTGCCATCACTATAGCTGCTGTGCATATGCATATCAGCTTTGCCGAGTTTTCCTGTGTAGTAAGCCTCCTCAGGAGTCATTTTTGCGCGCTTTTTTAACATTGCAGTGCCTTTGGTTGAAGCCTGTCCGGGGAGATTATTACGACGTTTACTAATGATCATGTGGTTCCTTGTTTACCTCCGTTGAGAGGGGTGGCTGATGCATCATATTCCTAAACGCTATTCCTGATGGCCCGGGTGCATGGACCCTTTGACAGAAATGTACCACTCGAGCGTTAAGAATAGGGCTTAAGTGCTTGTAATCGTGCGGTAAAGCTCTCACAAACAGCCTGAATACAGACTACTTGCGTGAGCGACTATTCCTCTGTGCTGGCGTCAGCCTCTATTAATGTCGCCCCCACCGGCAGCGCTTCAACCAGAATTGCTGGATCGATCAGGCCGTTCAGGCGCTGGATACAATCACGAAAACGCTGCAGATTAAGCGAACAATAGACCTGGCGACCAACGCGACGAGTCTCGATAAAACCAGCACGACGCAGCTTGCGCAAATGCCAGGAAACTAGTGGCTGGCTAATGTTGAGCATGTCTGTCAGGTCAGTAACAGTGATCTCTCCCTGTCGTGTCAGGTGATAGACTATCGTGAGCCGCGCTACCGCCCCCAGTGCTTTGATCATAACCTTGAGATCGCGCCAGTCGTTCATCGCTCTCGTCTTTTCAATCTGTATCATATAAACAATTATTTTATAAACTAGTATTTATATTTTAAGATGCTGGCCACAAAGAAGTCAAGCTTATTAGGAGTTTAGGTTGACAGAAAACATGAGCCAGCGTCAATCCCGCACGTATAAGTGTTGCAATCCCTGGCAAGGTGTGCTATACTAGCCCCCGTTAAGCCAAGCCTGCGTAGCTCAATTGGCAGAGCAGTCGACTCTTAATCGATTGGTTGGAGGTTCGAGTCCTCTCGCAGGCACCAACCACAATGGGCCCACCTACAACTCGTAGTCGTGGGCCCATCGTACGTTCTT
>JAFMRP010000616.1 GCA_017354095.1 Ktedonobacteraceae bacterium | reverse complement strand
AGACGACGTTCAACAGTGCTTCGCCCGGTGTGCTGCCCAGCTCCTCATAGCGATACCAGAAATTGTTGCCCTGCTCGCCCGGATAGAAGTGCTTGATCATTGCGAAGGCGAAGGCACAGTAGAGCACACCCCAGATCAGCAGAGCACCTCCCAGGCGCGGCATACGGTATTTCCAGATCACCAGCACACCCAGCAGCGCCACAGCCAGCGGAACATCCTCTTTGCAGAATGAGGCCATCAGACAGGCGACGACAAACCAGCCATAGCGCCGGTAATCCAATGCCAGCACGGCATAGAGCAGCAGCGGCGTCGCCAGGCTGATCGGGTGAAAGTCAAAAATGTTGACGCCGATCAGAGAGGGCATGGCCAGGTAGGCCAGCGCCATCAGCGCGGCCAGCAGCGGCCAGCGCGCCACATATCTGCGCGTGAGCAGAAAGACGGGCAGCGCGCCCGCCGCCAGCGCCAATGTCTGAAAGATGAGCAGCGTGCGCGGATCAGCATAGATCAGGTAGAGCAGTGAGACGGGCAGGAGAATCGGCTCAAAGTGTACGGCGAGACGAATGGGAGGCCCAAACCAGTCCACACCCTGGTTGGTAAACTGGAAGAGCCGCCCGTGTATGGTGTTCCACACCACCTGGTCCATGTTGCCAAGATCGAAGGCTGTTGCCTTGAAGGTCATATAGCGCAGCACGGAACTATAGCTCATATATGCCGCGTATACCAGCGTCATGATCAGCAGCAGTACCCAGGCTATGCGCTGCTGAGCGCGCTCCGAGATTTCCAGGCGATGTAGCACTCCACTCTCCTACGTCCATTAGATCACAAGATATTGCTGCCAGACGGCAACAGTCACCAGTATCATAAATGCCCACACAATCACATGTTCCGGCCAGCTTCCGGTCCTGAACCGCCAGTCCGCGTCAGGTGGGAAGCCGTAACGCGTCTTCTTGGGCCAGAGCAGCGGCACACCGCCCTGCGTCAGCGCGTCAGCCGCGATATGCATCACACAGCCAAAAAGAACGGCGAAGAATACCAGGTGCGATCCCTCCACCAGAGAAGCCGGCAACTGCATATTGCGCATATCCAGCAGAAAGATGATGAGCCGTTCTAACCCCAACGCGAGCACCGATCCAAGAATCAGGCCGAGAAAGCTGTGCAGTATGGTGCGATGTCCGGCAATATGCTGTATCTGCTCACTGATAAAACCAAATTTCTGTCCCAATGTGCTGCGCGCGTTATCAATATCAGGCAGCAGCGCCCCAAAACCTACCGAGAAATAATAAACCGCTTTACTGGTCAGCAAAGCCAGCGTCACCTTCGTTGACGGATCTGTCAGCGGAGGACCGGAGAGATGCACAAAACTATCCAGGACGACTCCTGCCGTCAGGCCAACCAGCAGGTGAGATCTGCCTTCCATGCGAACCCCCTCTTGATTGAAAAACTTGATGACATGGAAAAAATTGTAGGGGTTCCTCGAACAAATGTCAACGCATCACCAGGAGAGTTCACAGGGCTTTCCAGCCTTTGTATAATGCGAGGATGCAGGGGAGCTCAGCGTCCCTACCGGGAGGTCGAGGGCTGCCTTGCAGCCCCAATCACTTTTCTCTCTATACCGCGTCCGGCAGACTAATCAAAATAGCATTATCTTCAACCTTCACCGGATAGGTCAAAATCTCCTGGCGCGCCGGCCCACGCAGCACCTGCCCCGTGCGAATGTCGAACTGCGCTCCATGCCAGGGACAGGTGAGACAATACTCCTCCAGCTCGCCTTCGTTCAAAGGGCCGCTGATATGCGTGCAATTATCGGTAAAGGCATACACCTGCCCCCCTACCATCGTCAGGCAGACTGGCTCCCCATCCACTTCAACCGGATACATATAACCTTCTTCCAGTTCGTCCAGATCAGCCACTTTGATAAATTCTGTCATATCGATTATGTCGTCCCTTATTAGTCCTCGTCATCATCCCCGGATGCCGTCTCCAGGCCGGCCAGGGCCAGTCCCCGGTGCAATACACGCAGCGCGAGAAACGCGCACTTGGTACGCGCCGGGCTGATCGGTATCCCCAGTGCGTCCAGCACGTCGTCCTTACCCAGCTCAATAATTTCCGCGACCGTCCTGCCCTCGATCATTTCGGAAAGCATGGAGGCGGAGGCCTGGCTGATAGCACAGCCACGCCCCTGGAAGCGCACTTCCTTCACCTGGTCGCCCTCAATCTGCAGGTCGATGCGCAACTGGTCTCCACATAGCGGGTTGGAATCTTCTGCATGCACATCTGGATGCTCCAGCGTACCGTAGTTACGCGGGTTGCGATAATGCTCCAGAATGTATTCACGATAATCCATTGCCATTGGCTTTTCTCCAACCTAAAAGCTAAAGATCTGCTTTGCTTTGCGCAGGCCCTCAACCAGGACATCAATCTCATCCCTGGTCGTGTATACATAAAAACTGGCCCGCGCGGTCGCCGCTAACCCATAGCGCTCCATCAGTGGCTGCGCGCAGTGATGCCCGGCGCGAATCGCCACACCTACTTCCTGGTCGAGGATGGAGGCCAGGTCGTGCGGATGAATATCATCGAGCGTAAATGAAACAACACCGCCGCGCTGCTCGGCCTCGGGCCCGTAGACGGTTAGACCCGGCACGCTGCGCATCCGCTCCAGCGCGTATGCCGTCAGTTCGCGCTCATGCCGCGCCACATGCTCCATGCCCAGCCCGCTAAGATAATCAACGGCTGCTCCCAGTCCAATCGCTTCGGCGACCGCCGGGGTGCCCGCTTCAAATTTCCAGGGCAGGTCGTTCCAGCTCGATTCACGCAGGCTCACGGTGCGAATCATCTCACCACCACCCATAAACGGCGGCATGGCCTCCAGCAGCACCTTTTTGCCATATAACGCGCCGCTGCCCATCGGTCCCAGCATCTTGTGCCCGCTGAAGCAGACAAAATCAGCGTCCAGCCCCTGAACATCAACCGGCAGATGCGGCACGCTCTGGGCGGCGTCCAGCAGTGTCACGGCGCCAGCCTCGTGCGCCTGGGCGATGATCTGCTGCGCGGGATTGATGGTGCCAAGCACGTTGGACATATGCGTGAAGGCAACGAGCTTTGGCCGCTGTCGCAGCAGTTCCTCGTAGACGTCAAGACGCAGCAGCCCATCGTCGCTGACGGGAATAAATTCCAGGCGTGCCCCGCTGCGCTGCGCCAGCAGCTGCCAGGGCACCAGATTGCTATGATGCTCCATCTCGGTCAGCACTATCAGGTCGCCGGCCTGGATATTAACCCCGCCCCAGCTATACGCTACCAGGTTAATGCTCTCGCTGGTATTGCGCGTGAATACGATCTGCTTGCTCTGGCGCGCGTTGATAAAACGCGCCACTTTGACGCGCGCTCTCTCCAGGGCCGCGGTAGCCTCTTCGCT
Organism: Ktedonobacteraceae bacterium; assembly: GCA_017354095.1. Lineage (GTDB taxonomy): Bacteria > Chloroflexota > Ktedonobacteria > Ktedonobacterales > Ktedonobacteraceae > Bu33. The sequence continues at coordinate 806 of JAFMRP010000616.1, read as the reverse complement.
GATCTGGTAGACACCACGATGCACGTTGGCATTATACGTCTGGTAGTAGACGTTCATAGCCTCGATCACGCTCTGCGGCTTCTGTGAACTGGCCGCACTATCAAGATAAACCAGTGGCTTGTCGTGAACCCGGCGCGACAGTATTGGAAAATCTTCCCGAATCTCTTCAACACTACGCGGCCTGCCCGCCGTGTCACTGCTTCTGTTTGTCGTTACCATGATATATCCCGATTCCTTCAAACTAACCTGGCACACACCCAAAATGTAAGGCCACCCGCAAGGGGTGGCCGGTCCCCCTTACGGGGGCCAGATTGCCGGCCCCCTGAGCCGGAACCCTTAGCTACACCTCGTCGCTATCGACGGTGCTCTCGTCAAGGTGAATTGCACCCTCATCGACGCCTTCGATCTCCCAGCGCTCCTGAGCGTCAACCCAGGTGTCAGCCTCGGTCTCATAAGCACCACTCATACGGCGCACAATGCTGCGCCGCAGGCGGATACGCAGGTTCTCCAGCGGGATGCGCTGCAAGACCGGCTCAAAGAAGCCCTGCACGATGATGCGCTCAGCCTCGGGACGCGGAATACCACGCACCATCAGGTAGAATAGCTCATCCTCGTCGATCTGCCCGGTGGTGGCACCATGGCTGGCGCTGACTTCGTTGGCGCCGATCTCCAGACCCGGAATGAATTCGCCCCGCGCTTTCTTGCTCAGAAGCAGGCCATGCGCCGACAAAAACGAGGCGGTCTGCTGCGCGTTGGGCCGCACACGAATCATGCCATCGAACTCTACACGCGATTCGTCGGTCAGC
>JAFMRP010000615.1 GCA_017354095.1 Ktedonobacteraceae bacterium | reverse complement strand
GAGCGCTCGTGTGCCACTTACTGTGAGCGTCTTTGTCTGCCCAATCACTCTCTCAAAATCTACATCCCAGATCCAGGAGATGTCCTGCCCATCAGCTATGTTATCGTTCAAAACGAATAACACATGCCGCGAGCTACTATCACTAAATAGTGTACGCAGCACCTCGTTGAATCCTGTAGGGTTCTTTGCCAGCAACAACCGCAATGTGCGCCCATCAGTCTGTATACGCTCCCCTCGCCCAAAAACAGGCTTGAATTGCCCAATACCGCTGCTAATCGGTTCCCAATCTATGCCCAGCGCCAGTGCCGCAGCAATAGCCGCCAGCGCGTTGTAGACGTTGTACAGGCCCGGCAGAGGAACAACAAGCTCCTTCTGTTCTCCCTCCACCTCTACTAGCATATGCAGCCGGTCAAAACCCTTCTGTTCAACACGCCGCGCCAGCACCTGCGGCTGCGGACGCCGCGTACCACAGGTGGCGCAGTAATAGTGCCCCATATGACTATAGAAACGAGCATCATAACTATATTCGTGCCCACAGGTAGGGCAGACCCGCGTATCAATCGTCTGATGTCGCTCCTGTACCACCGGCTGGACCAGCAGATCCAGCGACCGGTCTTCAATACCGTAATACAGAACTTTGCCCCGAAAAGACTGCCCAAGCTCCGCGATGGCCGGATCATCGGCATTCATCACCAGCGTTGTACTCTCCGGCAGCCGGTCGATCGCTTTCCGCCAGTGGTCCAGAATGCTGTCCACCTCGCCATAGCGATCAAGCTGATCACGGAACAGATTGGTGAAAATCACTACCCGCGGAGGCACTTCGCTCACAATCTGTGGCAGCGCGGCCTCGTCCGCTTCAAGAATAGAAATAGCCCGACCGGAGCGCTTCAGATTTCCATTCGGCAAAGCGCGAATCACAAGAGAACTGGCCACACCACGCATCAGATTCGACCCCTCTCTGTTGCGCCAGACGCGCAATCCCCCATCTCGCAGGATCGCACTGATGAAGCCACTGGTCGTCGTTTTCCCGTTGGTTCCCGTCACCAGCACACTGCCGTGCTCCAACTGGGTCGCCAGGTGCGCCACGATCTCCGGGTAGACACGCTGCGCCACAACACCAACAATGCTCGTTCCACCACCAAGGTGCAGGCGTCTGCTGACCGCTCCTGCGGTTCTCCCCGCTACTACGGCCAGCCCGGCCCTCAGCGAGTTGCGCTGGCGCTGGACAAGACGCCTGCGAGCAGCCGACGCCCGTTTAGCACTGCGCGCTGGACGCTCCGCCTGCTCCCGTTCTGCTTTCTGCTCCTCCAGGATCTCCTGTTCGTTTTGCGGGGCCGGCTGAGATGGTTTTTCTTTTGCCATGTTCTCCCTCCGAATCGGCACTGCTTCTATCCTCTATATTTCTATAATAGGATGGATGCAGCATAGCATGCAAGCTTGACCGGGTCAAGGGAGGCAAACATATTTTCAAACTCACCAACCTTGCTAGATCACATGCCGCTCTTGCTATTGTATGGTATTATGCTGCACAGTGAAATTTTTCTTACCTCGTTATGGTTTATATATGGGTAGGAACAAGGAACTAATTAACCAGTCACCTGAACGCACAACGCGTAAGTCTTTCCACCAGCAACGGCCTGGCAGAACTTTCAAGAAACTGTGACCGCAGCGCCGTTGCGGGCGGAATATAAAGGATGTGGATAGCCACTTGCGCCATATGCTATCCTATCTCCTGAGAGCAACATTGATGTCTGAGCGGGTTTTTGAGTAATAAAGGTCGGGTAAACAAGTCAATGGCAAAAAAGCTTGTAATTGTAGAATCACCAGCAAAAGCAAAAACAATTGAAAAATTCCTGGGACGCGATTTCACAGTCCTCTCCTCCATGGGCCACATTATGGATCTGCCCAAAAAAGGACTGGGAGTCAATACACGTAAGGACTTCACTCCTCGTTACGAGGTCATCGAGAAAAAAGACCATTTGATTGGCCAGCTGAAGTCCGCTACCAGGAAAGCCGACGAGGTGTTCCTGGCTCCAGACCCCGATCGCGAAGGCGAGTTCATCGCCTGGTCGTTGAAAAATGTCCTGGAACTCCAGAACCCGCGTCGCGCCGTTTTCAATGAGATCACCAAAAAAGCTGTGCAGGATGCGATCAAAAAGCCTCGTTCGATCAATGAAGATCTCTTCAACGCACAACAGGCTCGCCGTGTCCTGGATCGCCTGGTCGGCTATAAAATTAGCCCGCTGCTCTGGCGCCGCATTCAATCCGGCACCAGCGCTGGTCGTGTGCAATCGGTCGCGCTCCGCTTGATCTGTGACCGAGAGGCCGAGATCCAGGCCTTCGTCCCAGAAGAATATTGGAGCATCATCGCAACTCTGAGTAAACAGCAGAGCAGCGAACGCTTCGAGGCCTCGCTAATCGCGCGCCTCAAAGATATAGCGACGGTCAGCGAAACCGACGATGAGAACCAGCTGAACGGTGAAACCGAACAAAAAGCCACTAAAACGCAGAAGGGCCGCATCAAAATTTCGTCGCAAGAAGAAGCCCAGGCCATCCTGGCCGATCTGCAGGGCGCGACGTATAGTGTGCTGAAGTACGATCAACGTGAACAGCGCCGCCAGCCCTACCTGCCTTACACAACCAGCACGATGCAGCAGGACGCATCCGTGCGGCTCTACTTCAAGCCGAAGAGAACCATGAGCCTGGCACAGCAACTCTACGAAGGTGTCGAACTGGGCGAGCGGGGTCACCAGGGCTTGATTACCTATATGCGTACCGATTCAACACGCATCTCCGACGAAGCCCAGGCTCAAGTGAAGAGCTATATCGCCTCCGAATTCGGCCAGCAGTACGTCGGCCAGGGCCGCACCGGTAAGGCCAAAGCCACCACGCAGGACGCGCACGAGGCGATCCGCCCTACCGATGTTACCCTGACGCCACAGGTAGTGAAATCTCACCTGACGCCCGATCAGTTCAAACTCTACAACCTGATCTGGCGCCGCTTCGTTGCGAGCTTCATGATGCCCGCTATCTTCGATACGGTGCGTGCCGATATCGTCGCCAGACAGTACGTCTTCCGCGCTACCGGCGCGAACCTGAGGTTCCCCGGCTTCTACGCCGTGTGGCCGCGCGAAGAAAGCGAAAAATTACTGCCTCCGATGCAGGTGAACGAACAGCTTGATTTCCATGGCCTGAAGCCCGAGCAGCACTTCACACAACCACCACCACGCTTTACTGAAGCCAGCCTGATCAAAGAGCTGGAGGAAGAAGGCATTGGTCGCCCAAGCACCTATGTGACGATTATCAGCACCGTCCAGGATCGTGGCTACGTCGAGCAAGATCAGCGCCGCTTCGTGCCCACTCTGCTGGGCGCTACCGTCAATGAGGTGATGAATAAACACTTCCCCGATATCGTCGATACCGGCTTTACCGCTGAGATGGAGCGCAAACTCGACGAGGTTGAAGAAGGCCGCCGTTCATGGACCGCGTTCCTGCATAGCTTCTACAACGACTTCAAAGTGACAATGGAGAAGGCCGAGGCCGAGATGGACCGCGTGCAGAAGCCTCTGGAGGAGATGGATGAAACCTGCCCCGATTGTGGACGCAACCTGGTGATTCGCACCGGCCGCTTCGGGCGCTTCGTCTCCTGCTCTGGCTTCCCCGAGTGCCGCTACCGCCGCTCGTTTGTGAACAAGACGGGCGCGCTCTGCCCGATCTGTGGCGGCGACATCGTGGAACGCAAAACCAGGCAGAAAAAACGCATCTTCTATGGCTGCGCTAACTATCCCGCCTGCAACTTTGCTATCTGGGAGAAGCCGGTTGCCGATCCCTGCCCCAGGTGCGGTGGCCTGATGGTTGTCGCCAGGGTGGGCCAGGAGCCCGTGTGCTACAATGAGGTGATCGTACCCCAGCACAGTACTGAGGAGCAGCCTCACCAGGATGGCGAGCACCACAAAGCTCGCGAACGCTCCACCACTGCGGCGAAAAAGTCTACTACAACGAAGAAGAAGACCACAGCCAGAAAACGCACAACTACTACTAAAAAGAAGGCCACCACTGCAGCGAAGGCAGACGCAGCAGCCGCGAAGCCGAAAAAGAGCACTACTACCAAAGGTGCTGCGACCGGCAGGAGCACCACAAAGACGACCGCGGTCGCCCACGCTGCCGGCGAACAGAATGGCACTGGGCTCGCAAAAGCTCGCCCCATCCGTGCTGGTCG
>JAFMRP010000614.1 GCA_017354095.1 Ktedonobacteraceae bacterium | reverse complement strand
CGACGGGAGGCAGGGTAGCCGATGGCCCAAAGGGGTCCAGGCCGGGAACTGGGTGCGCCTTGTTATAGGTCGAGAGAACCCGACCGTCTGGACCAATGAGAATGGCTTGATCAGATATGGTCGCTGGTGGCTGGAACACTCCCAGTCCCATATCCAGGTAGATGTGCTCGGCCCGTGCCAGAGTCGCGGCCCGCGTAATCAACTTCGCTTCATCGGAGGCCAGCACCTGGGCTCCTACTTCCGGCCAGATCACGATTTTGGCTCCAGCGCGGGCTTCGGCTTGGGTCCGATCCAGCATCTCGTTGTCCAGGGCCGCCAGAAGCGCACGCAGGCGGGTGGGATTGACCTGGATCATTCGCATCATTTCCCCTGGCCCGGGGGTGTGTTGATAAGTGCTTGCGGCCGCGCTGATGCCAGCCACCCGAACGGTCTGGGCGGAGGGGGCAAAGAAGGTGAGTCGCAGGCATCCGAAGAGCAAAACCAGCACGAGTGTGCTACTATAGGCCAGAGTGAGAGGGCGAATCTTGGGCCAGACAAAGTGCTGCTCCCAGATCCCGTTAAAGACAGAGGCGAACCAGGCTATCAGGAAGCTGACGCCGTAGATGCCAGTGACGGAGATCAGTTGTAAGAGGGGTAGATTGCCATACTGGGTATAGGCAAGCGAGATGAGCGTCCCATAGGGCGTGAAAGAAATGAGGTATTCACAGGCCGCTTGACAGGAGGGGAAAAGCAGGGTAGCCAGCACCCCACTCGCCAGTCCGACCCGGGGGGCAAGCAGTCGGTCCAGCAGGTAGGGCAGCGCCAAAACCGTACCGAAAAGCGGGAATGCCACGATCCAGCCAGGATGGAGCAAATCTGACTCATAGAGAAAAACTAGCATGGTGCTCACCTGGATCACCCAGACCAGAGAGCAGCCGATGAGCGGGCGGCGCGTGCGCGTAAAACGCAGGAGCAAGAGCGGAGAGAGCCAGGCGGCCAGAGAAAGCTCCCAGCGCCCACTCACGGAAACGCCTGAGAGAAGAGCACCGAGTGCCAACCACAAGTACCCGGTCCTATCCGTAGGGATAGATCGTTGAGCGAAAGAACGGCTTTGCACGTTATATTTCTCCTTCTCATGAAGTGCAAAATTGCGATGAGTGAAGCTTGTTTGTGCTTCCATCAGAAGGATAGTGCTTGATTGTCGCCTCCGTTTGTCGAATGTGTGTCGTTTTTGTCATCAGCCTCTCTCGCCGCATCTGCATTCATCGATATAGATAGGTGCTCATCGCTCTAAATCCAGGAATATCAATGCGAGATGCCCCTCAGCCCGCCTGTAGAGCGGCTGTGTAGGATGTGTAGGATCTGTGTAGCATTGGTGTAGCATTGTGTAGGATCTGAATCGGCCTGGGAAGCGGCTGTGTAGCATTGTGTAGCATTTTTGCACGAGTTTTTCAAAAAATAAATGGCCACATTTCTCAGCGAGAATACATCTGGCGATTCACCTCAAGATGTACCATAATGTATCTATGAGCAGATTAGTATTTCTCCTTCTAGCTGTAGAAACTCTAGCTGTACATAAAAAGGTCAGGGGATATGCGCGATCACCACTACACCTGGCGCTGCTGGCAAATTGTGTTCGTTGTCTGTGTAGGATGTGTGCTGGCGCTTCTCTCCTCTGGCGGGCAGGCCCTGGCCGCTTCACCCTCAACCAGCTATGCCCTGCGCCTGAATGTTGAGGTGGGCTACGGCTCTTTAGCGGTTTACCGTGCTGGTCATTGGGTCCCTATCCGCGTGACCATTGCCAATGCCGGCTCTGACTTTCGCGGCACGCTCTCAATCAATACTTACCGGACCAGTACTCGCGTCAACAACACCGGCCAATCCACCTGGGAATTTAACCAGCCAGTCTCGGTTCCCCAACAGCAAGAGAGCCATTTCACGCTGTACGTTCCCTTCACTGCCGGCAACACGCTGCCCCAGGGCGTCATCGCTCGATTGCGCGATGAACAGGGCAGAATGATCACTACCGAAACAGCCCATACCGGCTACGAAATCAGGTCTGGCAGTCTCCTCGTCGGCGTGCTCGCCGACAAAAGCGCCGACCTGAGCGCGCTGGAACTGCTCTCCCTCCCCACTCAGAGCATGCTCTCATCCGTCCGGCTCGATGAAGATACCCTACCCACCGTCTCTACCATATTGGACAGCTTTGATATCATCGTGCTGGACGATTTTTCCAGTGCGCGGCTCTCTGCCAGCCAGGTCCTGGCCCTGCAGACCTGGGTCAATCGCGGCGGCATCCTCGTCGAGGCCGGTGGCCCTCAGTGGCAAAGGACGCTGGAACCGCTGCCCGCCCGGCTTCTCCCCGTCAACATCCGGGGCTCGACGACGCTTCCCTCCGGCACCCACCTTGTCTCCAGCTCTGACCCACTCGCCCTCACCTCCGACGCGGGAGCGCTGACCAGCCCCATCCCGGCCAGCATTGCCGCGAACAGCGCCGAGTTGCGCCAGGACAGCACCTCGTTCCAGAATACTACTGTCCTCTCCAGCGGCTCGACCCCTCTCCTCGTGCAGGCCCGCCAGGGTCAGGGCATCATTTGCTACACCGCTATAGATATGGCCGATCCTCAACTGGCTAACTGGGATGGCCAGCGCGAACTATGGCAATTTATCCTGATGCACACGCTTGGTGACATTGCCCTCCTCTCCAATACCTACGAAAGCTACCACGGTGGACCGGGGCAGCTTTTCACTCACCCCGCCATCCTGAACATGGTTGAGCCCGAAACCCTGGATGGCCCGTTCATTCTCATTGCTCTCATCCTCGCTTATGCCCTGCTGCTGGGACCACTGCGCCTGCTTTTCATACGCAAAAAAACACGTCCACACTCCCTGAACTGGCGCATCATCCTCTGCCTGGTGGCCGTCTTCTCCGCGATCTCGTACGGGATGGCTCAGTACCTGCGTACCGCCTCCATTATCGATCAGAGCGTTGACCTGGTGCAGGTTAACCAGGATGGCACCTCGGCCCACGTGACCACTTATTCCGGCATCCTCGTGCCTGAAAAGGGCGATTTTACCTTGCACACGCCCGGCCAGGCCCTGATGCAGCCGCTCGCGAACCAGTTCCTGCCTGTCGACCGGCGAACACCACAAAGAAGCGAGCTCCCTGCCGCTATCAGTGAAATGCCCGCCGATACGAGCCTGCAGCTCAAAAACATGAACCAGTGGAGCCTGCGCTATACCGAAACCGAGCAGGATATACACTTGCCGGGCAAGCTTGCTTCCCATCTCCAGCTCAACGACAATCGCCTGACTGGCACTATCACCAATACCCTCAATACCGCGCTGAACGACGTATTCGTGCTGCTCCCCCAGAGCATTGTCCCTATCGGCCACCTGGAGGCCGGCGAAACCCGCCAGGTCAATGTCCCACTTCAGAACGTCTCTTTCTATTCTGGGAAAAATCTGGCCGATGTGATCGCGACCTACAGCCACTTGCCGGAAGGCTACTTCCCCTATACGCATAACGACGTCCCTCACAGCGACCTCGAACGTCATGTCGCGCTGCTGGAGGCGTTGGAAGGCGTGGGAACAACCTTCTCACCGTGCCAGTCTTCGTGCCGGACACATGCCGTTCCCAGTAAAGAATCCCTCTTTATTACAGGCGGGCGCGTACCCAATCCCAACGTCAATGCCTATGAGCCGCTGCTGCTAAATAATGCCCCGGCTACCCTGATCGGCTGGTCATCTCAATCGCCCGCCGCCAATACCACTATCAACGACTGGAACCCTGAAGGCCAGCACGAAAGCTTTATTCAGATGCCGCTGGATATCTCTGGCAACCTCAACACGCCATCCAACGTTCTGACTGGCCAGGTAGTCAATCTACAAAGCTATGACGCGGAACTGCCGCTGGTGGGTGTCTACGCCCTGACTGCGGGCAGCATCACCTTCGAGTTCACCATGCCCCCTGGCCCAGGCACACGTTCCGCCACCATAACCATTCCCGATCTCTGGGCGCATCCCTTCGGTCCCACCCCGGACCTGTCAATCAACACCAGTCACCTTCGTGCCAGGCTCTACAACTGGCAAACTGGCGCCTGGGACTCCATCTCGCTCACTCAGGACAGCTTCACCACCAGCATCCAGCCCTACACGAACTCAGCCGGGCGCATACTGCTCCAGGTCTCTAACCAGGACAGCACCCTGGGCCGGCTCTACTTTGGAAAACCCGCCCTGCACC
>JAFMRP010000613.1 GCA_017354095.1 Ktedonobacteraceae bacterium | reverse complement strand
CCTCTCAAGGTCACAAAGAGACCCCGAAGGGCCGATCCGAGTGGAAGTCTGCGGCCGTCTGAGACGGTGACCATATCTTCAGGGTAGATGAGTGACGCTAGATGAGGATGATGTGTTATGGATAGCGATCGGATGCAACCACCAATCTATAACCTGCAAGGCAAAAATAATAATGGAAAGAAAGAGGCTGGCCAGGGCCTGCTAAGCCGCTTTGGCGGACAACAACACTGGCAGACCGCCGAAACACACGCGCCGTTCTGGTCCGCTCCAGACGTCCACGTGTCCCCGCGAGAACCTATACCACCGGTCCCTTCCTCTCCATTGCGCCAGGCGCTCGACGCGGTGCGCATCTGGTCGGAAAGAATGAGTTCAGTCTACGGCTATACTCACGAACCTCCCCCTCCACCAATGGAGCTCTACCACCCCCCTGCTATATGTCCGACTCCCTCGCGCTCCTGGAAACGTTCGCATACTATGCGCGTCGCTATGCTACGCCGCCGCCGCGTACGCAGAGGCTGTCTCCCTATCAAACGCTTCAGCCTCGTTATCTTGTTCATCTGTTTATTGTTGCTGGTCGTCGCCAGCGTCGCTGGCAGCGCCTTTGTCTTTCATTACTTTCAAAAGCAGATGCCAAAGCTGGAGCAAATTGCCAACCAGCGTATACCGCAGACAACACGCATCTACGATCGCAATAATGTGCTGCTTTTTGAATGGTATGATCCCAATCCCACCAGCGGGGGCCGCCGTACACCCGTGCGCTTTAACGATATTCCACAGGTGATGCGCGATGCCCTGGTGGCTGCCGAAGATAAAACGTTCTGGACCAATACGGGCGTCGATCCCCTGGCCATCGTTCGCGCCTCTTCCAGCGGCGGTGGCGCCAGCACGATTACGCAGCAGTTGATAAAAAATCTGACCGGCAATGACCAGCGCTCCTACGAGCGCAAAATGAACGAGGCCGTCCTGGCTATCGGCCTGACACAGCAATATCCCAAGTGGAAAATCCTGGAGATGTATTTCAATGTCGCTCCCTTCGATTCCAGTGATCGTGGCGTTGAGGCCGCCGCTGAGAAGTTCTTTGGTCTGAAGACACGCTGCGACGCGGCCTTTCACTGCTCCCCTGGCATCAGCAGGCTGAATTATAATGAGCAGACTCGCAAGGACGATCCCGCACTGGGCCTGGCGCGTGCCTCCATCCTGGCCGGCATGCCCCAGAGCCCTTACATCTACGATCCAACCAATGGGCCAGAGTTTAGAGATCGCCTGCTCACTCGCCAGCAATATGTCCTTGACCAGATGGTGGAGCAGGGCTATGTCACGCGAGAAGTAGCCCGGCAGGCCCATAGTCTCGCCGAACAGATGCCCTTTCAAAATAATAAGCAGATCAAACGCGCGCCGCACTTCGTTGACTGGATTCGCGACCAGATGGCTCAGGCGCTGGGCAATGGCGATTATAATGCCGGATTGCAGGCGTTTCTAACTGGTGGCTTCAATATCCGCACGACCATTGATGCTAACTTGCAGGATTATGTCGAACGATCCATTCGGCGCCACCTGACACAGAGCGATTTCCAGATCTTTCCCTACCCATCACACTATGCCGTGCTGAACCGTGATAACAATGTCAATACCGCTTCGGTGGTGGTGATGCACGCGCGCACAGGCGAGATCCTGGCTATGAGTGGCGGCCTGGACTATAACAATACGACCGATCCCCGCGTGGCCGGTAACGTCAATGTGGCGATCAACCCTCGCAGCCCCGGCTCCACATTCAAGCCCTTTGTGTACGCGACGGCCTTTCAGATGGGCTGGTATCCCGGTATCGTGCTGTCAGATGTGAAGACCTATTTCCCTAACGGCGAACCGGCTGGTACTCCCGCCGATAAAGAGCATACCTATGCGCCACCTGATTACGGCGGCGAAGATTTCCACTGGAATATCGATGCCTCCGTCAGGCTGGCTACCGCTATGTCGCTCAATGTTCCCGCAGTGAAGGCTCTCTCCTTTACCGGCCTGGAAAACGTTCTGATCAATGCCCGCCGCATGGGAATCACGTCGCTCGATAACCAGCTGAAATCGCAACAATGCGCCGGCAAATCCGCCTCGGCCTGCCTTGGTATTGCCACTGTGCTCGGTACGCACGGCGTCTCGCTGCTGCAAATGGTCGGGGCCTATCAGACTTTTGCCAATGAGGGCACCCATGTTCCAGAGCAGAGCATTCTGGATATCTGGGATAACTATGGCCACAATCTCTATCATTTCGATCCGGCCCAGGTGCAGGGCACACCTGTATTTAGCCCGCAGGTGAGCTATATGATGACTTCGATCCTCACCGATGAACACGCCCGCCAGCGCGAGTTCGCAGGTGATCACGATCTCTCCTTCTGGGATTGGGATACTACTTGCCGCGTGGGACGCGCTCCCTATCCCGATTGCCTGCAGCACCAGGTGGCGGCCAAAACAGGGACCACCGATAATTTCAGGGATAACTGGACCATTGGCTATACACCCAATGTGGTAGTAGGTGTCTGGGCCGGTAACGCCAATGGCCAGCCTATGCTCAATATCGCCGGCATTAGTGGCGCGGCCCCCATCTGGCACAGCGTCATGGAATTTGTGAGTGGTCGACCCTGCGCGGAGATCGATGCCCTTATCAAGTGCCCAAACAGCTTTGACCGCCGCTCCTTTCATTTCTCCCGGCCCGACACTTTTACTCAACCACCTGGCCTGCAACGAGTCTGCACCTCTAACAAAGACGGACTCTCCGGCAGCGGCAACTGCGATTGGGTCATCGCCGGTCAGGCTCCCCAGCAAAGTGGCCTATCCAGCTCTCCTCCCCCCGACGATTCCGACAACCCGGATGGCGATGTTCCACCGGACCAGAACAACGATAGCAATAATAATAACAACAACAATGCCAACAATAACAACAGCAATAACAATATGAATAACGCCAGCCCCAACGACGGCTGAGTCTAAGATGAGGACTCCCCTGGCTCACCCTGACCCCTGACGAACAATGTTGAAACATTCAGCTACCCAAAAGTACGATAATGTGCATCCCCCTCACCTCCAATCGTTATGTTAAGAGAGTAATGGGCAAAACGGCAGATGGAGAGCGTGGTGACTGAGGTGAAGGATGCGGGCGTGATGGGGTGGCGCAGGGCAGCACAAACAAACATATCTGAAGTGCCTGCCCCAACGGTGTATATGCATCGGCATGGATGCTTTCGAAGATAAGGGTGTTTATTTTATGAGTAGTAATTGGAACAGTCCTCCTGACCAGCCAAATGGGGGAAACAGCGCTTCTCAGCCGCCGAAAAGCGGCCTGTTAAGTACTTATCGACGGCAGAATGGTATGGCCCCATCGCAATCCTTGCCACCTCCGTCGCAGCCTTTGCCGCCTTCATCATCTCCCTTACCTGAGCAGGGTGCGCCGACGAGGAGAGGAGGACTGCTGTCCACCCACGCTCCTCAGGGCTTTCTTGCCAATACACTCAACAAGGTGCGGCAATGGTCAGGTAAGATGACCGCTATCTATGGCCAATCTCAGGAACCACAACAACCTCCCGCGTCTCTGGAAGTCTATCGCCCGTCCGATGGCGACGAGCCTCAGGTTGAATCGAAGCCCTGGCGCCGCTCACACACACTGCGTACAGTCATGCTGCGCCGCAAACGGCGTGAGCGCCAGGGCGGCCTCTCTATCGCTAAACTGGCTGGTTCCATTGCGATTGCCATCGCGCTCCTGCTGGTCGTCTTTGGCTCCGGCGGCAGTGTCTACGCGGTGAACTACTACAACAATCAGACCGCCAATCTTTCAGATATCGCCAACCAGAATATCACCCAGGAGACGCGCATCTACGATCGCAACGGCGTGCTGCTCTATGAGGCCTATGATCAGAACTATGGCGGCAGTGGCAAGCGTACTCCGGTAACCTATAAGAATATTCCCAAAGTCTTGCAGGATGCCATGACGTCTTCCGAAGACCCCACCTTCTGGGAAAACACGGGCGTCGATCCAACGGCTATCCTTCGTGCTCTTGGCAATGGCGGCGGTGCCAGTACGATCACCCAGCAGCTGATTAAACAGCTGACAGGCCAGGATCAAGCTTCCGGCATTGCAGGCTATCAGCGTAAGGTTAACGAGGCCATGCTCTCTGTCGCGCTGACCAATGAGTATCCCAAGTGGAAAATCCTGGAAATGTACTTCAATGTTGCCCCTT
>JAFMRP010000612.1 GCA_017354095.1 Ktedonobacteraceae bacterium | reverse complement strand
CTGGATCGATCGCAGGCATATCCTGTGGAACGAAGGTGACCGTGACCTACACGGCAGTCTTCCATGTCAAGCCGAATAGCACCGGAGGAACAGTCAAGTTCAATTACACCGTCAACAATGGGCGTGGGCAAACTCCGGCCAGCATCACCTTTAACCCTGGGCAGACGACCAAATCGTATACCTTCACCTGGAGCGGCGCGCTGCCTCTCGATCATACCTACCCCGGGCTCGGTGGCGTCCAGGTGACCAGTCCCAATCAGCTAACGTCTCAATTGGTTGCACCAACGGGACAGTGCGCTCCGGCTTCGTTCCACGTCACGAACGTTACGATGGCGGTGAGTCCCGCATCCATTCAAGGGCTGTCGTGCGGCACTTCGATTGCGGTGACCTATACGGCTACCTTTCATGTCGCGGCCAATGGCCCTGGCGGCACGGTCAGGTTCAATTACACGATTAACAATGGACGTGGACAAACTCCGGCCAGCATCACCTTCAGTCCCGGGCAGACCACGAAAACGTATACCTTCACCTGGAGTGGTGCGTTACCCGCCGACCACACCTATCCCGGTCCTGGTGGCGTCCAGGTGACCAGTCCCAATCAACTGACGTCCCCGTTGGTTGCGCCAACGGGACAGTGCAGTACATCTTCAGCGGCATTTCAAGTTACGAAAGTTGATATGGCGGTGAGCCCTGCATCCATTCAAGGGCAGTCTTGCGGGACATCCGTTGTAGTGACCTATACAGCGACTATCCATGTCGCGGCCAACGGGCCTGGTGGTACTGTCAGGTTCAGTTATACGGTCAACAATGGACGTGGACAAACTCCGGCCAGCATCACTTTCAGCCCTGGACAGACTGTTCGCACCTATACCTTTACCTGGAGCGGCGCACTGCCTGCTGATCATACCTATCCCGGGCCTGGTGGCATCCAGGTGACCAGTCCCAATCAACTGACGTCCCCGTTGGTTGCTCCAACAGGACAGTGCAGCTAATCGGACAGGTTTATACATGTACTATGCTTCCGAGCCTTTGTGCCAAAGTTTTGAGCGTGAAGGTTCGGAAGCTCTCCTTATTCTAAGTTCAAGTTCTTCCGGTCTTCACGTTGCATACATTGGCGCCAAAATGGTAGTATCGGAGCACAGCAACAAGACTGGAGGCCGATATGTACACCACAGAGTATCGCGACCACGTGCGTCATCGCGTCCTGGAACTGGCGAGGGCCGATCCACGGGTTACAGGGGGCGCGCTCACCGGGTCTACAGCGTTGAGCGCCGGGGACGCCTGGTCTGACATCGATATTGCCTTCGGGATTGCCGAAGACATCGCGCTGGAGACCGTGCTTCAGGACTGGACACAGGCGATTGATCGAGAATTCAGCGTTATCGACTATTTCGACCTGCCCGCCGGCCCAAGTATTTACCGCGTGTTCCTGCTAGCCAGCGGCCTGGAAGTCGATGTGGCGGTGACGCCTGAATCGAAATTTGGCGCTCGCGGCCCGAATTTCCGCGCGCTTTTCGGCACCTCTCATCAACTGGAGGCCGCGCCGCCGCCAAACGCTCGATATATTATCGGGCTCAGCTGGCACCACGTTTTCCACGCCCGATCGAGCATCGAGCGCGGCAAGCCGTGGAAAGCAGAATATTGGATCAGAGAGATCCGCGATCACGTGCTTGCTCTGGCGTGCATCCGCCTGGGCGAGGAGGCTTACCACGCGCGCGGCTTCGATCATCTGCCCACCGCCGTGACCGATCCGCTCGCCGATACGCTTGTCCGTTCGCTCGACGAGCAGGAACTGCGCCGGGCCCTCGCCGCGTCAACCCTGTGCCTGATCGGTGAATTGGAGGAATGGGACCCCGCGCTCTGCGCCCGGCTCAAGCCGCTCCTTCAGGAGTTCGGAGCGACGTAAGAAATACGGCATCTCGTATTTCTCGGTGTTTGAAGAAAGTGCCGAGGCCCTGGCACCCGTGATCGCCCAACTCGCGCATCAGTGACCAACCACCACACAGATCACCATACAATTGAACATAAACACGTCCCATGTTCTATAGTCATACCCTTGATTCTCCCCTTAGGGAAGAGAGTAAAGTAGGTTATGAAAGGAGGGCACATGGGATCCCTTGTATCTATTGGTCGCTTCTCGCAACGTACTGGCCTCACGATCAAAGCTCTACGCCTGTATGATAAGCTGGGCTTGCTGCGACCCGCCGTTGTTGACTTCCAATCAGGCTTTCGCTATTACAGTCTGGACCAGGCCGCTCTTGCTGAGCGTATCCGGTTTTTCCGCTCGCTTGAGATACCACTTGAAGAAATTCACGCCCTCCTCTCAACGCATGATCCAGAAATCACTCAGAGGCATCTTCTTTCACATCAACGGCGGATTGAGGAGCGGATCAACAGAGACAAGCATATCCTTGCTCTTCTGAACCCACTTGTTGAGCAGTCTATAAACCAGAGAAAGGATCGACGTATGGAACAAGCCAAAGAACATAAGGATGTACGCTATCGCTGTTCATTTTGCGGAAAAGACAACAACCAGATCAAGCGGCTCATCGCCGGGCCACAGGGTGTTTTCATCTGCAACGAGTGTGTAGAACGTTGTAACGAAATACTTGCGCGAGAAGACGCAAAAAGTAAGTGATAGCGGAGAGGCAATGTTGAGACGACCCCGCATACTTGCATCGGAGATGAGACGGCTTGAGACAAGCCGTCTCATCTCCCTCTGTACGCACTCTTGGAGATCCACCTAATCCCGGTTCACCCGCAGCACCTGCGACAGCGTCATGCGCGCGATGCCGCGACTCATCAGCGCCACCGCCAGCACACCCAGCAGCACCAGCAGGCCAATCACCACACCCAGCGAGGGCGAGATCACCGTATGCGCGGGCGGTGTGTTCTGCAGCGAGAAGAGATCCAGCGTATTGTTCAGGTCGAAGGTGGGCATGAAATCCCCGCCGGAACTGGGCACGTAGATGCCGGGAACAGCACTGGTCAGCACCAGCGACGGCAGAGCCATCAGCGCGGTCAACAGCCCGAACAGTACCCCCAGCACGACGGCACTCCCATACACTATCGCCTGCTCCCACACCAGCACACGTGTCAGCTGGCGCGGCGGACAGCCCAGCGCGCGCAACACGCCAAAGAGCGTCTGTCGCTGCCGCGTCGTGGCCCAGGATGCTATCAGACAGCCAACCCAGGTCAGCAGCAGCGGCACCGCGGCACCCAGGATCAGCATGCCCACCAGGTTGAGGCTCAGCGGATCAGTTCTGAGCGTCTGCATGGTGGCACGCCGGTCATAGAGCGCTGCGAGTTGCAGTGGGCCCGAGCTGAGCGCCTTTCGCACACCCGCCAGCGTTTGCGCATCGCTCTGCGTGCTCATCCAGACATAGTTGGCCCGAATCGGCGTGGGCTGTTGTCCCCTGCCAGCGAAGCCGCCTGGATTGCGCTCCTGACGCGCCAGGTGATAGTTATAGACCGCCGCGTAGCTCTGATAGTCGACGAGGAGTCCCGAGGTGACGGCACCACCATTGCCAAACGTTTGCGAACGATCGTTGATAGTTGGGATATGCGCGACCTTTCCCATGGCAAGAAAGGTGATCCCGCCCACCGGGCCGCGCAGTATAAACCGTTTGCCCGGCGTGAGCTGCAGCGTATCCCAGGTCGTCTCATCCACGATGGCCGGAACCGCGTCATCGGGCCCGGTCGCCCCCGGCGCGGTGTCCGCGTGCGGCATGGTCGCCTGCAATTGTGCCCGCTTGCTGCTCAGCACCTGGTTCAGAGCGCTTTTCTGCTCTGCGGTACCCATCTCCGGCCAGATCACGACGCGCATAAACGCTGCCGGATCGGCGGCGATCAGCTTCAGCTCCACATCCTGCTGCGAATTTACCATTGAGGACACATAGCCCGTTGTGGCCGTGGTGACGCCGCGCAGGCGTTGGTAGGCCGCCTGCTGATCAGTCGTCGCGGACGCAGGCATGGGGCCGCTGAAGTCTGCTCCCGTCCAGTAGTTGGCCACATCCGCGAGATGGGCATTCTGCGAGGACGTGAAGATCGAGACAAATACGACAAAGGCAGTCGTAAAGAGCAGCAGCAGGGCGACCCGCACACTCTGCTGCGGCGCTCGCGCCATCTGGGCCAGCGCCAGCATCGGCGCAACATTCCTGTTACGCGTGGCGAGTATCGTGCCCAGCCGCAGCAGCAGCGGGAACAGGCGTAGCAGCAGCAGCGAACAGGCCA
>JAFMRP010000611.1 GCA_017354095.1 Ktedonobacteraceae bacterium | reverse complement strand
AGACGCGTCAGCGTCGTTGGTGGTCGGAATACAGAGGCCAGCCGGCCCGCGGGCGCCAGCCTCGCGGGCCCCGCCGTGCCCGTTCGTTCCTCGGGCCCTTCGGCTGGCTGAGGCCATCGGATGGTGTGACGCTTCATACTGGATTGGCCTGCTCCCTACCAATCTCGTGCCCTTTGCCTCCCATATTCCCCACTCTTTTCTGAAACTTCATGCGCGAGACCAGCTCACTCCCACGATACCCCAAAAACTCAGCAATGCAGCGTTCCCATAATAACAACCTGTTTTCACCATAGCCATAATATAGAAAAAGGGGGCACAGCATGTCATCTCACCATAAGCGCAGCCTGGAAGCCATAAAACGTCTGCGACAGCATCTTACTGGCACCCTGATCCTTCCCCAGGATGATGCCTATGAGCAGGCGCGTCGCGTCTGGAATGGCATGGTCGACAAACGCCCGTCGGCCATCGTGCGCTGCGCCAATGAGCAGGATGTCATCCGCACAGTACAGTTCGCCCGTGAGCAGGACCTGCCTCTCTCCGTTCGCGGCGGCGGACATGACTACTGTGGCCGCTCGCTCTGCGATGATGGGCTGGTGATCGATTTTTCTGCCATGCGGAACGTAAGCATCGATCCAGAGCGGCGTACCGCCCGCGTACAGGCCGGAACAACCATTGGTGAACTCATCGGCGCCGCTCGCCAGCATGGCCTGGTAGCCTCTACCGGCTCGCTCGCGATGGTCGGTCTGGCCGGACAGACGCTTGGCGGCGGCTATGGCCCACTGATGGGCAAATTTGGCATGGTCATCGATAATCTGCTTTCGGTCGATATCGTAACGGCCGAGGGGCAATTGCTTACCGCCAATACCAACCTCCACCCCGATCTCTTCTGGGCCGTGCGCGGCGGCGGTGGTAACTTTGGCGTTGTGACCGCCTTCGAATATCGCCTTCATCCTGGCAGCTCGGTACTGACCGGCACATTTCTCTATCCATTAGACCAGGCCCGTGAGGTGCTGCGCGGCTATCACGATTTTACCAGCACCGCGCCCGATGAACTGACAATCGGCGCCGCGCTCCTTCACACACCTGACGGCATGCCCGCTATCCTGTTCGCTCCCTCCTATCACGGCTCCTTCGCGGAGGGCGAGCGCGCAATGGAGCCACTGCGCACATTCGGCACGCCACTGCTGAGCACCGTTCAGCCCATGGAATATAGCGATCTACTCACCACATTTAATGCGCTGGTGCCTGTGGGCCGCTACTACTTCTACAAAGGGCAGTCCTTTGCGGGTTTAAGCAGCGAAGCTATCGAGGGCATTGTCGAGAGCGCGCACCGCTTTACTTCGCCATTCTCCGCTTTGATTTTCCACCATTTTCACGGGGCCGCCAGTCGTGTCGGCGTTTCTGAGACAGCCTTCGCGCTGCGGCAGGATCATCTCCTCTTAGAAATTTTCGCGGGCTGGGAACATCAGAGCGCGGAGCAGGATCAAACGCACCTCCAGTGGACCTACACCACTTCCAGCCAGCTTGCACCCTTTGCCATGGAGGGCGTCTACATCAATCTGCTCGATAGCGGCGAGCAGGAGCGTCTCCCGCATTCCTTCGGTCCGAACTATGCTCGCCTGGTGGAGCTAAAACGCGCCTACGATCCCGGCAATGTGTTCCACTCTAATCCCAACATTCAGCCCGGTACCTGACACTACCTGGATCAAGCAAATTGCCGCTCTCTGTGCTTATATGAGTTGAACCGGCACTCTCTTACGTTGAGCCACGCTGAACCAGATAAGGGGTTGGGAGACGTACGAGATCCTCTGAGGGCGAAAGGCCTTGATGGAGAACATGCAGAAGTTCTGCGCACCTTTGGCCTATCCTGGCGCCATCCAGACTGATCGAGGTGAGTGACGGCCAGGTCCCCTCACAAAAGGGAAGATTGTCGGTTCCAACAATTCCCACTTTCTTTGGGATCGGTACCCCATGTTGGGTCAGAGCACCTGACAGATAGAATGCATATTCATCGTTGAAGGCATAGATCCCAAGGGGCTGGTCTCTCTGGAGAAGGTGTGCTTCAACCAGCATCGATGCTGCTTGAGCCGAAAGCTTCAAAGAGAAAATATCCAGGCTGATCTGGGTGGCATCAGGATGCTCTGCGATGGCGGCTCGCATCCCTTCCAGCCGCTCTTGAAAAGGATATGCCTGTAGTGGATCATCTGGCTGGACTAACACCAGGTGACGATAACCACGCGAAAGCAGATGCCTGGCTGCCAGGTAGCCTGGTTCTCTGGTGGGAATGACCAGGGAATGGACTCCTTCAATCGGAACGGGAGCGAAACTATAAAAGAGAATGTGCTCAACCCCGTTGGCACAAGCCAGTTTGACATCTTCTTCCGTGAAATGAAAGGGCGTGGTCATAATAGCAAGAGGGCGGCGAGCAAAAATTCGCTGATAGAGCTCCTGCCGCTTCTCTGGCGGGAGCCCCTGGCTATAATAAGCCGTGGGCATATACCCATACTGAAGTGCCGTTTGCTGGAATGCAGCCATCACCTCTAAACCCAGCAGTGTAAGAGAAACATCGGTGATGCCTGCAACCTCCAAACTCCGGCCCGTCCTCAGTGCTTTTGCCAGCAAATTGGGCTGATAGTGTAATTCTCGCGCTGCTTGCCAGACTTTTGCACGTGTCTCCTCACTGACATATTTGTTACGTTCTCCGTGCTCATTGAGCACCAGAGACACAGCCGTGCGCGAGACCCCCGCTTTTTGAGCAACATCACTGATCGTTACCCGTGCATCCGTACGCCGCTTTTTCGCGCCCATACATTGCCCTTCCACAGCGTTTTCCTGCTAACATAAATCGATTTATTTGACAAAGTATGGCATAGTCAGTATACTTCTGTCAATTATATAAATCGATTTATATGAAGATGAGCCTGTTCGAGGCTGCTTGTATCAAAGAAGACCAATGTGCATGGTGATGGCACGGTTGGCTTGTTGCCGCTCGATGACAGCAAGCGGAAAGGAGATCCCTGATCATGGCTGATCAACCTCTTCCTGATTCTTCTCTTTCCCCTTCTGATAGCTTTCCGGGAATGTCTTCCCCAACGGAGGAGAAATCCGTCAAGCGAGGCTTGACAACGTTTTACACTCTGGCCTGGTTCGGTTCATGGATTGCGCTGATTACCCCGATCGCGGTGACGATGGCTCTGCGCGTCCAGCAGATCGATCCTGCCGGAAAGGAGACCAGTCTGGGACTGATCCTGGGTGCGGGTGCCCTGATGCCTGTCTTTGTGACTCCCCTGGTTGGCCTGCTCAGTGATCGCACCACTTCTCGGTTGGGGATGCGGCGTCCCTGGCTTCTCGGTGGAGCGGTGCTGGGTTTTCTGAGCCTCTTGCTGGTGGCAACGGTCCCAACAATTCCCTTATTGCTCCTTAGCTGGTGTCTCACCCAGATGATGTTCAGCGTCACGGGTGCAGCGATGGGGGCTATCATTCCCGATCATATTCCAGAACATCAACGGGGTAAGCTGAGCGGGCTGACTGGTATGGCGCAGCAGCTTGGCACCGTGATTGGTATTGTGATTGCCACGGTGGTCAATGGGAATCTGTTCCTGGCATTTATGATCCCTGCTTCATTGGGGCTGCTTGGACTGCTCCCGCTGGCGTATTTCATGCCAGATCGTTACCAGGCGCGGGCGGAAATTCCAACTCTGGACCTGCTTGGCTTTGTCAAAAGCTTCTGGATTAGCCCTCGCCGCTATCCTGACTTTGCCTGGGCCTTTGTCAGCCGCTTTCTTGTGAGCTTTGGTCTGGCTGTCTATAGCAATTACACAGTTTATTTTTTGCAGAACCGTTTGCATGTGACGGCGGCACAGGTGACCTCGTTGCTCCTGGTTGGCGTCCTGGTCACTGTCGTCACGACGACGCTGGCGGCGGTGTTGAGTGGAATTGTGTCCGACCGCCTGAGGCGGCGGAAGATCTTTGTGATTGTCTCGGCGCTGCTCTACATGGTAGGAGCGGCTATCGTGGCCTTCGCCAACTCGTTCCCGGTCTATCTGATTGGCGGTGGATTGGCTGGAGCGGCCATTGGGGCTTACTCAGCAGTAGATATGGCGATGATTACACAGCTGCTGCCAGCAAACGGTGCCAATGCCGCCAAAGATATGGGTGTGTTTGGGATTGCCAGTGTCCTGCCACAATCGCTCGCGCCAGCAACAGCCCCCCTCTTCCTGGCGATTGGTGGGACG
>JAFMRP010000610.1 GCA_017354095.1 Ktedonobacteraceae bacterium | reverse complement strand
TACACGAAGCGAGCCTCATGGTTCTTGAGGCTCGCTTCGTGTGTGAACGTACTTCTCGCTGCCTGCGGCGGCTCGTGGAGGGGAAAGGCGGTCGGGGGGCACAGCCCCCGAACCCCCAGTCAAGGGGCTGGCGCCCCCTGCACCCCCGCTAACTGCGACGGCTTGTAGAGAGAGAAAAGAGTTGGTGGTGGTCAGGCTTCGAGTTCGGCGGGTGATTCTTCCTCTGCGGTGCCCTGTCCCAGTACTTCCTCTATGAGATCTGGCTGCCGGATATCGATTTCCAATTTGCCGTCTTTGGCGTGGACGTAGACCTGGCCATTTTCTGGAATGTTTGCCAGGAGGATGCGCAGGCTTAGTGGTACTGTCAGCAGGCGTTCGATGGCGCGGCGGAGGGGGCGTGCGCCCTGTGTCTCGCTGAAGCCTTCCTTGCAGAGCAGGTCGATGGTGCTCTCGTCGGTATGCAGCACCAGGCCTTGTTCCAGCAGGCGTGCAGATAGCTCGTTGAGCTGGAGGCGGGTGATGGCGCGGGCCTGAGACTGGTCCAGGGGGTGGAAGACCACCACATCGTCGACGCGGTTCAAAAATTCCGGGCGGAAGGTCTGGCGCAGGCGTTCCATCAGGCGTTCGTGCTGCATCTCTTCGGCGGTGCCTTTGATGCTGGCGCGGAAGCCGCTGGGCATGGAGCGGCCCAGCATATCGGTGCCAACATTGGAGGTCATGATCCAGATAGCGTGCTGGGCGTCGACCACATGGCCCTGGGCGTCGGTCAGGCGGCCTGCGTCAAAGACCTGGAGGAAGAGATCGAAGACCTCGGGATGGGCCTTTTCCAGTTCGTCCAGCAGGACAACGCAGTGGGGGCGGCGGCGCAGTTTGCCGGTGAGCTGGCCTTCCTGGTCGTAGCCTACGTAGCCAGGAGGGGCGCCGACCATGCGTGACACGGCGTGTTTCTCCATGTACTCTGACATATCGACGCGAATGAGGTGTTCGTCGGAGCCGAATACCTCGGCGGCCAGAGCGCGGGCCAGTTCTGTTTTGCCCACGCCGGTTGGGCCGAGGAACATAAAGACACCCACGGGCCGATGGAGTGGTTTGAGTCCGGCGCGGGCCACCTGGATGGCCTGTGTGATGCGTTTAATGGCTTCATCCTGGCCAATGACGCGTGTTTTCAGGCGACCTTCCAGGCTGAGCAAGCGGTCGCGTTCTTCGCGACCGGGGGCATGCACGGGAATGCCGGTGCGGCCTGAGATTACTTCCGCGATCATTGGTGCTGTGATGGTAACTGAGGGTGTTTCTTGTTCTTCCTGTTCAGGTTGATCGTCTTGATCGTTTTGTTCTTCTAATTCCTGTTCCACGAAGAAGACGCGGGCCTGTGAGCAGGCTTCATCCAGGACGCTGCAAGCTTTGTCGGGCAGGCGTAGATTGGGCAGATATTGTACGGAGAGTTGAACGGACGCTTGTAGGGCCTCGTCTGTGATAGTAGCGTGATGGTGCTCTTCATAGAGCTCGCGCATGCCTTTAAGGATTTCAAGGGCTTCGTCCGCAGAAGGCTCCTCGATCATAATGGGGCGCAGGCGGCGCTCCATAGCGGCATCTTTCTCGATCAGGCGATATTCCTGTGGGGTTGTAGCGCCGATGCAGCGCAGGCGGCCGCCGGCCAGGGCTGGTTTCAGGATGCCAGCCGCGTCGATGCTGCCATCGGCGGCGCGTCCTGTGCCAATAAGCAGGTGCATCTCATCGATAAAGAGGATGATATTGCCGCTTGTTTCGGCTTCTTCCAGTACTTTGAGCAGGCGTTCTTCGAACTCGCCGCGATACTTCGTGCCCGCTACCAGCGAGCTAGCCGAAAGTTCGATCAGGCGTTTGCCGCGCAGTTCGGGTGGGACTTTTCCTTCAATGATGCGCTGGGCCAGGCCGCCCACGATGGTTGTTTTGCCCACGCCGGAATCGCCGATCAGGATGGGATTGTTGCGATCCTTGAGCATCAGGGTTTGCATCAGCAGGCGTATCTCTTTCTCGCGGCCGATGAGAGGAGCGAGTTGTTTATTGCTAGCCTGTCGGGTCAGATCGCGACCCAGGCGTTCCAGCACTGAATTGCCGCCTTTGGTGCCTGAGAGGCCATCGGGGCCGATGACGCCGATCTCTTCCGGCACCACCTCCGGGCTGGCGCCCGCATTGGGGGCCAGTTCCAGCAGGGCGCGTGCGTTGCTGGCCATGATCGTTTCGATCAGCTGTGTCGGGTTGATGCCCAGCTTGGTCAGCAGTTCGTGGGTCACACCATCGCCCTCGCTGAGCACTGCCTGAGCCAGGGCGCGTTCATCGACCATGGAGACGCCAGCATTGATCGCGTTGCGTTCGGCGGTTTGCAGGATTTCTTTGCAGCGCCGTGTGGGTAAGATATGGGTATCGCTGGTGGCTTTGCCGGAGCCAAGCGCCATGCGGACCACGTCGCGCACCTGTTTGGGGGAGAAGCCCATAGTGCGCAGAGCATCCTGGGTGCAGCCGCCATCGAGCTTGGTCAGGGCGATAAAGAGATGGGGTGTGCCCAGGTAGTCTTTGTGCATGCGGCGAGCCTCACCCAGTGCGATTTCCAGCACTGCGCGTAGGAAGCGCCGGTCAGGAGTGCCTGCCGGTAGGACGGGAGAGATGAGGTGATTATCCTCGAAGGGATCTTGGAACTGCTCAACGGATCGTTCTTTGTTGGCCAGCGAGCTTGCGACCAGGTATTGAGAGGGGTCGCCGTAGAGCACAAAGGACATCCAGGCGCTCTCGTCGCTGTAGTGCTGCATCATGGCTACGCGTGCGCGCCGGACGGCCTCGCCCAGCGTCACGCCGTCGGCGATATCCTGGTAAAAGAGCGCCGTAAATTCGCGCATGCGCTGCTGGCTAACGGGCCAGCGTGTGGCGAGGACCGCGCCAGCACCGCTATTCATGAAGGCGGCTGCCAGGCGTTCCAGTGTTTCGTTATATTCCTGGAAATAGGTATTGCGCCCGCTGCGTTCGTCGTCGGTGCAACTGAGGAAGACCAGTGGGCGTTTGGGGAGGCCGTGGAAGAGCTGCTCAAGGGCGTGGCTATCCAGGCGTGAATTGCCGGCCAGCGCCAGCGCTGGTTCGTTGTTGCTCGACAATAGCGGAAGGGGCCCGGCATAGTGCAGCACGTGGGGTGTTTCCGCGTTGATGCGCATATGGATTTCTAGCTGGTTAGCCTGCTGGCGATAGAGGATATTGCGTGAGACCGATTCAGAGATGCCGGTGCACAGGGCCGCGATCTCCTCTTCTGAGCTGGCGCGTTCCCCGGTGGGGTTTACCAGGAAGAGGACCGAGAGGCCCTGCTGTTCGCGTTTTCCCAGTTTGCGGGTAGGTCGTTCCATCGCGGCATGGCGTGAGTCGCGTTCGCGCAGGTTATAGATATGGCGGCCGACGCTGTTTTCCTGGCAGAGGTAGCGCCTCGTCCTGGAGCTATTGTCGCACATGAGTTCCCAGGGGATATCGGGTGTATTGGTGCTGATGAGCAACGGGGTATCGAGGCGCCGCAGTGCCTCCTGGAGTGGGCCAGGAAGGAGGGAGTCAAAAAGGAAACGCCCGAGAGAGCCAAGGGCCTCATTTGCTGTGCTCAGTTTCGTAATGTTGCGTTTTAAATCTGCCAGGGAGAGCATGTGTAGTGGTTTGAGTGCGCGACGCAGCTGCTCGCGTATCTCCACCGAGAGATCGGTGGTATACTCCTGGCCTACCGGGCCATCGGGAAGATCAAGACGAAATCGAAATTGTGTATCTGTGCGTATAATATTTAGTAGTGCTGGCTGTTCCATCTGTGCTTCTCTTCCACAATCTTCCCATTAATCTTACGATAGCAGCAGAAACTTTCCCGAGGCCGGGAACGCAGTGCCGCTCCTGTTTCGTACGCCTCTGGCAACAATTCAGAGTGGCCGGGGCAAATCAAGCCAAAAAACCTTGCAAAGTGCTTTTTGGGAAAAGCAATGCAATGTACTAGCCAAGTATACGAGCCTCTACGTATAGGTGTCAATAGTCCAGTTTTCGTATGTTACACTGTGTCACGATGCAATATTATTTGTCAGATAGAGAATTGTCCCAAAAAGCGAAGTAGTCTCTATTTCTTTTATTGCTATGTGCCAGATTGCGGGTAGCAACTGCCGGAGGTAGAACCTCTGGCCAGTGTAAAGTTCATATCTGGTCCATTCATGGTTCCCTGATAGTGCAGGCCGGGGCTACCCATCTGCT
>JAFMRP010000609.1 GCA_017354095.1 Ktedonobacteraceae bacterium | reverse complement strand
CCGTCACGCCCAGCGCGGCCAGGCGCAGCATGCTTACATCGTTCGCTCCATTGCCGAAGGCGATCACTCCGCTGGGGCCGAGCTGCTGCACGTAGCGCATCTTCTCCTCGCCCCGGTTGATCTGGCGCAGTGGGAAGCCTAGCGTGCGTTCCAGTTCCGGGATGTTTCCATGTGTGCCCGCGCTCAGCAAGTGGATCGAAAGTTGCTCCGAGAGCACCTTCAGTCGTTCGGCCACCGCCGGCATGGCCGTGCCGTCAACGGCCAGCGTTCCGTTCACATCAAATACGGCATGGTGTAGTTCAATGACGCCTCGCTGCGGGATATCTAGCTTGATTGCCATAGTATGTTTTCTCCCAGTGTGTCTCTTCTTTGTTCTAAGCATACCGTAGTGGCTCATCTAAAAGCAAGCGGTTAGCCCTGCTGCTTTGAAGGGAAAGAGTTTTTGGGAGAGCTATGGCAGGGAAGAGAAGGCCTCTTCGCGGGCTCCGAGCATTTTGAGCAGAGCCTGTAAGCCCCGTCGTGCTCCCGCTCGCTGTGTCTCGCTCAATGGGCTTGCCTCAAATTCATCCTCGTCCAGTATCAGGGTTTTGCCTTCCGTGCTCACCCATACATCCAACTCCAGGTCAACCTGCCTGATCTGGCTATCCTCGATCAGTGCTGGTTCTGCGATATCGCAATACCAGCCTTTGAGCTTGCCATCGGCGCTGGCTATTTCGAGGATGTCGAACCAGCGATCGGTGTAGTAGTATTCGGTGAAGCGATCCCCCGGCTCGAAGCGTGTATAGCCAAAATCGCGCGCTGGCAGGGTCCATTCTGCCAGCAGGATCACGCCATCGGGCCGCCGCTCGATAACCTCGGCCTGGTAGCGCATCTTTACCTGGTGTTGTATATTCAATTTGAAAACGGTAATCATTACCTTCTCCGCTGTTTTTTATAGTCTATCTCAGGCTTTCGTTGTGTGCAATGACTCGCTCCCGTTGTGAGTTCTCTCGATTGTCTCCCTATTTAGGACCATCTTGTGGGTGGGGTAAAAATGACGTGTACGTGGCGTTCATTAACAGGTAAAGGCGAAAAAGTAGACCGCTGCCGCCAGTATATTTGCTCTTTTCTGGTCTCGTTCGTCCTTTATATTATAGCGAGGGCGGCCTGTAGGGCGCCCAAAACGCGGCGAAAGGAAGCATAGCGGCATGTGCTATGCTGTAGCCATATGTTGAGTCTTGATTTTGTCTGCCAGCATCCCGAGGTCGTGCGTGAAGCCCTGCGCAAACGTGGCGATCTCCCACCAGACCTCGATGATATCCTGCGTCTCGCGGAGCAGCGCCGTGGCCTCATTCATCGCCGTGACGGCCTGTACGTCACCTTGAAGCATGTACGAGAGGATGTGCGCTCGGCCAGTGCTGAGAAAAAAGTGGTTTTGAATAAGCAGGTCAAATCACTGACGCGCGACATTCATCAGCTTGAACTGCAGATTACCGACGTCGAGACGCGTCTGCATCTGATGTTGCTGACGCTGCCCAATCTGCCCCATAGCAGTGTCGTGGAAGGGACCGGGGCCTCCGGCAACCAGGAGATACGTCGTTGGGGCAAGTGGCAGGAGCCTCACTTTACTCCTCAGCCCCACTGGGAATTGAATAAGCGCCTGGGCATCGTCGATATGGAGGGTGGCGTCAGAGTGGCGGGCAGCCGTTTCGTCGCGCTCAAAGGAGCCGGGGCTCGCCTGGAACGCGCGCTCATCTCTTTTATGCTGGATGTTCACACACGCGTACATGGCTATACTGAGGTCATGCCGCCTTTTCTGACCCTGCGTTCCGCTATGGAAGGGGCCGGGCAGCTGCCCCGCTTCGAGGCTCAGGCCTATGCCTGCTCCGTTGATGACCTCTACCTCAATCCTACGGCCGAAGTGCCCCTGGTCGGGATGCACAGCGGGACCATCTTTCCCGCTCATACGCTTCCTCTGCGCTATGCCGCCTGGACCACCGCTTTCCGGCGCGAAGCGGGCTCTTCCGCGCGCCAGAATCGAGGCCTGCTGCGCCTGCACCAGTTTAATAAAGTCGAGCTGTTCCAATTCGTTGAGCCGGCTTACTCCTATCAGGTACTTGAAGAGATAGTCTGGCACGCCGAACGCATCCTGCAGATACTCGAACTACCCTACCGTGTTGTCGAGCTCTGTAGCTCCCAACTGCCCTTTGCCTCCAGCAAAACGTACGACCTGGAAGTCTGGATGCCCGGGCTTGATGAATTTGTGGAAATTTCCTCCGTGAGTAACTGCGAAACGTTTCAGGCCCGGCGCTCTGATATCAAGTACCGTCCGACCCCGCGGGCAGGTGCTGAATATGTCCATACGCTGAACGGCTCGGGCCTGGCCGTTGGGCGCACGCTGGCCGCCATCCTTGAGAATTATCAGCAGGCCGATGGCTCGGTTGTTGTGCCGAAGGTGCTGCGTCCCTATGTGGGTATGTCACAGGTTGCCCCTGTATAGCCTGGTGGACTAGCGTGCTGTATATCCTGCGCTAGTAGGCAAAAAGGGAAAGCTAGGAAATTCGCCTTAGCACTTCCAAATTGAGGTGGAATATGGTACACTGGCTCGTGGAAGGATGGCAGAGTGGTCTATTGCGGCTGTCTTGAAAACAGCTGGGTTAACAGCCCCGGGGGTTCGAATCCCTCTCCTTCCGCCAGTTGCTTACCCTGATTTTTCTGGCCTGCTCTCCTGTGGAGACCAGGCCATAGCCTTGCTTTGCCTCGTCTGATCTGCCAGAACGACAGCGGGGAGTACTGGTAGGCGTATCTTGTTTTATCGTAGAGGTCTCCGGCGCCAGTGTATGGGGACGTATACTCTGCGCGCTAGAGCCGTTTCTAGACGGACGGTGAGTAATTGTGTCACTCATAGGGTCGTTAGAGTTAATTAAGCTGTCGAGCATTCTCCAGCGCATTGAGGCTCATGAAAAGACTGGCCTGCTGATTATCAAACAGGGTAGGGGCACATGGGTCGAGCTTTATTTTAGAGACGGACGATTAATGTGCATCGGACCTCTGAGAACGAACGCAACGCTCGCGGATCGTCTGCTCTATGATGGAGTGATCTCACATCAGGCTTATCAGGAAGTGGTGCGCATCGTTGGCTCTGGCGCTCAAAGTGAGATCCCGTTTGCTATGGCCCTGATGGATAACGGCTTCGCTACCCAGGAGCAGCTGCGCCAGTGGGCTTCGCGAAAAGCTATTGAGGTGCTGCAGGCACTGCTATCATGGACTTCTGGCGAAATTCACTTTGAGGATCAGTACGCGCCGCAGCCAGATCGTCTACTTGTGGCTCTCTCCGTTTCAGCGCTGCTTGCTGGCATACCTGAAGCTGCGCTGCCTGCTCAGCCATCGGTATCCGGCTCGGATGCGGGCTGGTTGTTAAATCGATCTCAGGCGCCTAACTCTGCTTCCTCAACGCCGCCTTCCAGACCATATGTGGCACGTATCCCAACGCTGACTCAGCCCTCGCAATTTTTTGCTGATGCTTTCCCCTCTATCACTCCTGTTGCTGATGTCTCGACCTCGGCCACTTTCGCGGCGGGCGGCGACGTTTCTAGCAGCTTCCCACGCCCAACGCCGGTACAGGAAGCGAGCCCCATGCCGCAGCAGACCTCGCCTGCGAGCCATCGCCGGGCAGTGCCGGTCCAAGATGTTGAACGGGTGCCGACGATACCGACCCGGCAGGGGGAGACGAGCTTTGCCTCTCTGCGACAGGCCTCTCAGACGCCCAATCTCCAGGCGATACCAGTCCAGAATATTGAGATGCAGCCAACCATACCAGCGCCCCCACAAGAAACAGATTCTTCTCCCGCGCCAGACGTGCCAGGCATGTTTTCTGCTGCTTCTCTGCTCTCCGACGTCTCTTCGCTGCCGTTCGCTACAGAACCGGAACCCTCTCAACCTGCTCCGGCAACTGCTCCGGCGTATGTTGATATATCCTATATGCGCCCTGAGATGGTGCTGGTGCCAGCCGATCTCTCGGCAGTGCGCGATGCGCGGGCAATGGTGCAGATGACGCCCGATCAGTGGCGCCTGCTCACCAGGGTTGATGGCCAGACATCGCTCCATGCCGCCTGCCAGGACCTGAATATGCCTCCTGATATGGTGTGTCGCCTGGCTGGCGAATTAATCGCCCTGCATGTGATCGCGCTCTCCCAGCCTTTTGCTCCACCTGTGGAAGAGATGTCGCCAGTTGCCCGGGAAATGATGGCCTCTGGCC
>JAFMRP010000608.1 GCA_017354095.1 Ktedonobacteraceae bacterium | reverse complement strand
CACCCTCCGGCTTGAATGCTGTATCGAGGGCCCATATCAGCGGCGCAAGCCAGATAATAGCCAGCACAATCAGCAAGGCCAGGGCTCCGCCATTCGCCAGCTGGTTCTTCCACTGCCTGCGGGACCTGGCAGTGCGAGCGGACGGTACCGCGGCTGCGCTATATGTTGCCATCAGGCATTCCTCCTCTCACGTTGGAACAACATAAATTGTCCGATGGAGACGATCAGCACGAGAATGAAGAAGAGATAGGATATGGCAGACGCCAGGCCGATGCGGAACGAAGTAAAGCCCTCCTGGTAGATATATTGGATGATCGGTCGTGTTGAGAAATTGGGGCCGCCACTGGTTAGCAGGTAGATCTGGCCAAAGACCTGTAAAGAAGCGATAACCTGCAAAATGACGATTAACGAAGTGATTCTACCCAGGAGTGGTATCGTAATCCAGCGCGTCCTGGCCCAGGAGCCTGCGCCATCGATAGAAGACGCCTCGTACAACTCGCGAGGTACCTGCTGCATACCCGCCAGGT
Organism: Ktedonobacteraceae bacterium; assembly: GCA_017354095.1. Classification (GTDB taxonomy): domain Bacteria; phylum Chloroflexota; class Ktedonobacteria; order Ktedonobacterales; family Ktedonobacteraceae; genus Bu33. Next base: position 3,714 of record JAFMRP010000608.1, on the reverse strand, counting down.
AGAGCACGAAATTGAAGCCAACGGTCCACCAGACCGTCACGAGCACAATAGCGATCATCGCAACATTTGTGTCGGTGAGCCAGTTCACCTCCTTCAGGCCGAGCGCGGTCAGCGATCCATTAATCAGGCCAAAGCCAGGCTGATAGAGCCAGTTCCAGATCAGAACCACGACAGAGACGGGCAGGACAAAAGGAGCAAAGAAGACCGTGCGAAAAAAACCGCGTGCCGGAATGGCCCGATTGACCAGCAGAGCCAGGCCAAAGGCGACCAGGACCAGCGCGGGAGTGCTCAACAGCGTAAATACGAGCGTATGCCAGAGCGAGCTCCAGAAAGCTGGATCGCTGAGGGCCTCCTGGTAGTTGGCAACAGCGAGGAAGTCGTTCGTACCATGGCCGTCAAGGCTCCAGTTGAAAAAGCTCATGCGCAAGCCAAGGATGATCGGCCAGAGCAAAAACAAGATATACAGGATCAGAAAAGGCAGCACAAAGCCAAAACCAGCCAGGTCAATACGCCAGCGATTAGCTTTCATTCTCGTGAGCGCTTCGCTGACCGCTCCTTCTGTCTGCACCGCCTGCTTTTGTATGGAGACATCCGACATAGTAACACCTCTTCATTGATTACAGTGTCGCCATTACATGTTTCGTTCGGAATGATGTGCTCTTATACTGGTGGGGGCGTGTTGAGCAATTTCTGCAGCGCGGCACTGAACTGATCGATGCTTTGCTGTGGCGTGAATTGTCCCAGCAGCAGCGGTTGGAAGGCGGCTCCTGCCTGGTTTTCCAGTTCAGCTCCAGACCCACTGAACCATGCCGGTGGATCGATGACCACGTTCGCCGCCACTTCGGCGTAGTTCGATTGTGGCTTCAGGTTTTTGTACGCATCGCTGTTGGCTATAGGAAGATAGGCGGGGATATGTCCTCCCTGTGACCAGACCAGGCTATCCTTCAGCATGGAACTGATAAACTCATACGCGGCATCCCTGGTCGCCGGATTAACCGCCAGGCGGTGGGGGATCACAAAAGAGTGTGAGTCGGCCTGGACCTGATTGCCTCCAAAGATGCTGGGGAAGGGAACCATATCAAACTGCATGTTCTGGCCCTGGAACGTCGTGACCTCCCATTCGCCATTCCAGTGAAAGCCCGCTTTATTACTGCCGAAGAACGCGACCGCCGCGCCGTAGTCAGCGGTGGGGGAAGCGACTTTGCTAGTGACCGTCAGATCACGCATAAACGAAAGGGCCTGCGTGGCTTTCGCGTTATCGATGGCCAGCGACTTGCCATCTGAAGAGAAGATCTGGCCTCCAAGCTGGCTATAGAGGGTGTAGAACATACGCCACGGCGTCACATCCTGCGTATCCACCGCCAGTCCCCAGGCGCCGGTAACCTGCTGCGCCTTCTTAAAGGCATCGATTACCGCGTCAGGGCCTTGCAGCGGCTTCAGTTTGCCATCTGAATCCAGAAGGCCCGCTTGCTGGCAAATCTGCTTGTTATAGTACATAACGAACGGATGCGTATCCAGCGGCACGGCGTAGACTTTTCCGTTATACTGGGCCTTTTCCCAGATAGAGGGCAGGAAATCGTCGGCCTTGATGCCATGCCGCGCCAACAGGTCCAGATCAATCGGATCTAGTAGTTCTCCCTGCGCATAGGTAGAAACGCGCGACATGTGGGAGATAGCAACGTCTGGCGGGCGTCCTCCGGCGGCAGCCATGGCCAGTTTGGTGTAGTATGGCTCACCCCAGGCCAGGGTGATCGCTTCGAGGCCAAGGGCGGGATGGCTGTGTACGAAGCTGTCCTGCATCTGTACCATGCGCACCCCATCACCGCCACCAAAGAGATTCCAGTAGGTAACCTGTGTGCCGAATGAATTGCCACTGACAGCGCCACAGGCGTTCAGCAGTGTCAGTGCCGCCCCGCTACTGATCCCCAGGGCGAGGGTGCGTTCCAGGAAGGCACGGCGCGTTACTTGCCCGGTGCGCAGCCGGGCGGCCAGGTCCATCAGCACGCCACTGTGTTCTGAGTTCATGGAATGCTCCTTATAAATAAGCGATTAAATAGAGCAGAACCGATGTACGACCTCACGAGGCAACGAACTAAATGAACGATAGTGATAAACCAACATTTCGTCAGGGTAACCGGGGTTAAGATACGTTGAGGTTCCTCTTTTCTCAGTTTGCGCCATGAGAGTGAGGAGTAAGCGATTTGGACGAACGTTCGCTCAAGAGTGAGCATAACATATTTATGGTAGAGAGTCAAGCAAATCCGGGCAGAATCAAGAAAAGGCTTTCTCATAGAAAGAATAGTTGAAGAGTGCGGATCGAACGGCACCTGTTGCTACCTTTTTTAGAGCGAAAAATATGCCAATAAGTCTTGACATTCACCAGTGATGTGGGTATGCTTGTAGCAAATGCAGGAAAAGGCTTTTCCTTATGGTGAGTAACTCTTTCGACCAGCAATCATCTATCGCCCCTCGCGCTCAGCAGGTGGTAACGATTCATGATGTGGCACGTGAGGCGGGTGTGACCATCGGGACCGTTTCTAAGGCGCTCAACGGCCAGGGAAAGCTCCGTCCTGAGACGCGGGAACGGGTGCGGGCGGCGGCAGCGCGGCTGGGGTTTCGTCCGAATGAGCACGCGCAAAACCTGATGCGTGGTCGTAGTTTTACGGTGGGGCTTATTACGACCGATAGTTATGGTCGTTTCAGCATTCCTTTGATGCTGGGCATTGAAGATACGCTCGGGCCGGCTCAAATTTCGGTTTTTCTCTGCGATGCGCGCGATGATCCGGCCCGTGAGCAGCAGCATATTGAATCGCTGCTGGCCAAACGGGTTGATGGTATTATTGTGACCGGCAGGCGCATTGATCCACGCCCTCCCATTGATATAGGTAATGCGGGGATTCCGGTGCTTTATGCCTACACGCAGACCACTGATTCGGGAGCGTTATGTCTGCTCCCGGATGATGAGCAGGGTGGGCGCATTGCGATTGAGCATTTGTTGCGGCTTGGTCGTCGTCATATCGCGCATATTACCGGTCCGCTGCGTTTCGAGTCGGTACGGCTGCGAGAGAAGGGGATGCGCACGGTGCTAGCGGAATATGGTCTTCCCTATGTGGAGCAGCGGGTGTTTTCTGGTCCCTGGCAGGAACGCTGGGGCTATGAGGCGGTAAGCTTGCTGCTTGAACGCAAAACCCCTTTTGATGCTATTTTCTGCGGTAGCGATCAGCTAGCACGTGGGGTGGCTGATGCGCTGCGCGAACGTGGGGTGAGGGTGCCTGATGATGTGGCTCTGGTGGGATTTGATAATTGGGAGATCATCGCGGCAGCGACTCGCCCGCCGTTAACGACGGTGGATATGAATATGCATACGCTGGGGCAGCTGGCGGGTGAGCGGCTGCTGGCAATGATGAATGGGGAGCGTGAGATGGGTGTTCGGCGTATTCCTTGTAGCCTGGTGATCCGCGATTCGTGTGGGGCGCGTCTTCAGGGGGAGGGTGCAGGGGAGCGAGTGTCCTGACTTCTCGGCGCTGCGCGGCCTTATTATGTCATCAGGTTGTGTCGTTGTGTAGTGTTGATGTAGATTTTCTCATTTTGTATGGAAAGGAGAAGAGTGATTTTGTAGATTTGTGAGCTAGATGCATTTGTGTAGGCTGTACTTTCACAGATCAGTACGAAAGGACTTGCCAGTCAATGAAGATACGACAATTCGTCCGAGCT
>JAFMRP010000607.1 GCA_017354095.1 Ktedonobacteraceae bacterium | reverse complement strand
TCGCTCTGCTTCAGGGCTTCTGAAGAGCGTATAAATATCCGATACATAGTTTGCTCTTTATTCATAATCTGGAACAATAAAAAAGGAAGAGACCGTTTTCCACAGCACCGGGAATGTATGTCTTCTGATCTGTGCCCCCATATACAGTGAGTACCAATCTATGCATATATGGAGGGACACAGAATCCAGAATAGCTTTCCTACATTTTTTTACAACGGCTGTCCATCGCTATATAGATACATCTTCACAGTTTTTAGTACCAATCGTCCATATTCATAACAGGTTCCGCTCCCTCATTGTTATTAAGCACTTATGCATATCGGGGAAAATACTCAATGCATAGCGTAGCCTTCACATAAATATTTTGTCAAGTATAGACGCAAAGTAGATAAATACGAAGAAAAGAGAGTGGCGGCGCCGCGTTACAGCTCGGGAGTGCGCAGGGTTGGGTGGAGGCCTACGGGCTCCCTCTGCTCAAGCCGAGGGCTGCAAGCGAGTCACTGCACTGAGGTTCCGTCGGGTCAGCAGGTAGCAGGATATGAGAGGGTCGAAAAATCCCGTGCAAAAATCCTCCACAGCGGCTTGCCAGGCCGATGCAGACCCTCCACAAAGCCTACAAAACCCTCCACAGCCACTCTACAGGCCAATTCAGAGCGTATATCATCCTCCCGTTGAAAGAGTGATGTCTTTTGTCGTGCTTATAAGTGGTTGGGTGTGTGTCTGGTAGTGATAGGTGTCAAAGCGCAGTGGGCCTTTAGTGAAAAAGGAAGGGGTTGTGACTCCATAGCTGCCCTGGATGTTGAGCGTTGTTGATGGCAGTGGCGATTGTGGCAGACTCCAGGCCATCAAGAGCTGGTCACCGGCCTGCATCGTGTTCATATGGCACGTATTGGACAGGTGCTTTTCTCCGGAAGAGGCCGTCAGCGAATAGCTGTAGCTGGTGCGGAATGCCGGCTGCGCTGTATGCTGCATGAGCCAGCGTGAGACAAGCCAGGTATTACCAGAGGCTATAAGCGTTTCTCCATGCGGATCGGTGAGCGAGAGCTGTTGTGGGAACACCACCTGGCTGGTTGAAGGGAGTGGATTGGCGGACACGATATAGAGTTTGTATGGTGCACCACCGAGGCGCGGCAGCGTAGTCACCAGCTTCGCGGTTGTAAAGCGCTGCAAAATCTTGTCGGTGAGCGGGTTATAGGGATTGGTCAGGACAACTGCTGGTCCCGCGGAAGGTGCGGGAAGCACAAAACAATTCGGGGTATCGAAGAGCGCGACGGGATGCCTCATCTGCGACACCAGGAAACGCAGCGATTCATCGGTGGCGCTATCGCTGGTGATATAGATGCGCTGAACATGTTGTTGTTCGGCCACCTGTTCTGTCCTGGCGAGCGCCTGCTGAATAGAGGCAAGCGAGTTGTGATAGGGGCGAAATGCATTGTCAGTATAATTTCCATAACTCTGGTCCAGCACCAGGGCTGTCCCGCCAGCCAGTTGCGCGATAATCAGCAGAGTAACAAATACGGGGATGCCAGTGGCGAGAATGCGGCGTCCCGGCCAGAGCACGTGAAGGCGCACCCATCCGGCCAGCCAGGTTAGAAAGAGTGCACTCAGAATAAAGGGGCCGGGTAAGAAAATGAACAGGTACTGGGCATGCAGGTTCACCTGATGGCGGGAAAGAGCCAGCAGCGGGATCACCTGCCAGATCAACAGCAGGGCCATGCTACAGCGCACAGGATCGGCCCGGAACGAGCGCCAGGTCTGGAGCAGCGAGGCCAGCTTACCTGAACGCTCGTCGCCAGTCTCAGTTCGCGCTGGTCGATAATCCCCCAGGATTGTTTTTCCCACCAGCAATGCCCCCGCTACGACAAGGGCAAGAGAGATAAACTTGAGCCAGGAGAGACCTGCCGCCAGGAATGACAGGATAGAACCTGGATAAGGCGGCTTATCGCCAAAGGGGCTGATGAAATTCCAGTAGATGGTAAACGCCTGTCTGTCAATATGCGCGGGCCGCCTGGACAGTATCAGCAGGGTTTGTAGGTCGGCAAAGTGGGTCGTCACCAGATAGAAAATATAAGGTAGAAAGATGATCGAGAGGATGATCAGGGCGACACCCCAATCGTACCAGCGCACCGTGCCGGGAGCAAGGACCAGCGCAACAACCAGGAGTATCGCCAGCAGGCCACCTGTGGGATGCGCCTGGTAGAGCAGGCCGAGCAAGGGCAGAGCAAGCATCAGCCAGCCTGGACGCCTATCATGGACGCCACGAAATAAGACAAACAGGTAGAGTACTACGAAAGGCGACATCAGATTCGGCTGCCAGATAAAGCGCGAGTAATTCAGCGGCGTCACCGCAGTCGCGAAGAGAAGGGCCGCGATCAATCCGTTGGCCCGGCCAAAGTAACGGCGACAGAAAAAGTAGGTCAGCAGGACGGAGATCGTGCTAAAGGCGCTGACGAGCAGCGCACCCCCCAGTGGGTTTGCGCTAAAAAGCGCGGGGATCATATAGAGATAGATCACCCCTGGTGGATGAGAAATGCCAATGGAGGCGATATTGCTGGTAACCGGGAGCAGGCCGTAATGAACAGCGTCGTAGGCCATGCGAAAGAGGATAGCCTGGTCAGGATCAAACTCGGTTGTCTGGATAAAATAGAAGCGCAGAAATGCCGCGATACTCAAAATAAGGATGCTATCAAAGAAAATACCCTGCCGTTGAGAGAAGAACATCTGTAACGATTTGGTTGTAGATTTTTCTTTGAGAATCATGAGATAAGCAGCTCCATTTCCCAGGGGATTGTATTTATCCAGCCCGATACATTATCTAATCGATGAATTGAAAGGTATACATTAGCTGCTATGATAACACCATCTACCAATGCTGGGAATGCCTTGTCTCACAAAAGTAACCATCTGGCTATGGACTATGATCAGAGTTCACCATCGGCCTGGAGTAGAGGGCAGGCTAAGAAAGGTACATTGTGCGATGCATATTTTACTGACGGGAGCTTTTGGCAATATCGGATTTAGCACGTTGCAGGCGCTTCTTGAGCAGGGACATGTTGTTCGCTGCTTTGATCAGAGGGTAAAGACGACTGAGAAGAAAGCGCAACGGGTACAAAACAGTGCTGAGCTTGTCTGGGGAGACATTCGCGACGTTGGAGCTGTTACTGAAGCCGTGAAGGGGCAGGAGGTGATTATTCACCTTGCCTATATTATCCCGCCCGCTGTTGATGAACAGCCTGCGCTGGCCTACGAGGTCAATGTGCGGGGGACGCGCCATGTAATTGAGGCGGCCAAAGCGCAGCAGCAGCCACCAAAGATTCTTTTTGGGTCAAGCCTTGATGTTTTCGGACACACGCAAGACAAGGAGCCGCCGCGACGTGTCAGCGATCCTGTGCAGGCCACGGACGCTTACAGCCAGCAGAAGATAACATGTGAGGAAATGGTCAAGGATTCGGGTCTGGAGTGGGCCATTTATCGTTTCGCCGACGTACCCCCTTTGGAGGCACGTCCCATGCATCCCATTATGTACAGCATTCCTCTCAGCACACGCTTTGAAATGATTCACACCCATGATGTGGGTCTTGCCATTGCCAACGGGATACATAGCCCGATCTGGGAAAAAACCTGGCTAATTGGCGGGGGAGCCAGTTGCCAGGTTCGTTATCGTGATTATTTGTATCGCGCGCTTGAAGGGGTAGGGCTAAAGCCGCCCCCTGACGAAGCGTTTGCTCCTGATAGCAAGCCATATTGTACAGACTGGCTCGACACGACTGAGAGCCAGGAGCTTCTGCATTATCAGCGCCACAGCTTTGATGACATCATGCGTGATGTTCTGGCGGCAACCAGACCCGCTGGCGTAGCGGCCTGGCTGCTCCCGCTTCTGCGGCCGCTCATTCGACGCCGGATGCTACGCCTCTCCCCTTATCTTAAAAATCATGCTGGCAGCATTCAGGCTACTTGAGCGTTGCCTTCAACTGTATTTCTGCTCCGGCCAACACTTTGGAGACGGGGCAGTTTTGCTTGGCATTCTCAGCAAACTGTTGAAACTGAGCCGGGTCAATGCCCGGGACCTCGGCAACCGTTTCCAGTTCAATGGGTGTAATCGCGAAGCCGCCGTCCTTCTGATTGAGGTGTACACGAGCCGTAGTCTGAATGCTGGTGGGTGTGTACCCGGCTGACGAGAGCATATTTGCCAGGGCCATCGAATAGCAGCCCGCGTGGGCCGCCCCGATTAATTCTTCGGGAT
>JAFMRP010000606.1 GCA_017354095.1 Ktedonobacteraceae bacterium | reverse complement strand
CCGTACACATGGTGTGTGCCCATGTCTCAAATGCGGCAAAGTCGCTGCCCGATCGTGTTACCAACTGCTCGAAGATCTGCCAGATCTGCCAGGCATCACTCTCTTTACTATTATGACTGGCGAGATAGTATTTGGCGTCGAGGACTACCGGCGGTTCACGCCAGATCAGCTCGCCCGCATGCCGTATCTCCAGCGGCTCGGTGCGTTCGATCGTATAGTCGGGACGTGTGGCAGGTCCGTGTTCCCAATCGGGCTCGTAACTGGTGGAGGTATCAAGCTGGCGGTTGTAGAGGAGACGAAAATGTCGCCCTTGCCAGTAGAGTTTTTTAGGAAGGCGGTCGTGTAGGTCCTGTAGGGGCAAGGGGTGGTGTGGAGTTGGGAGGGGCCCTTGAGGTTGCCCGCTCGTGCCCTCTGCATCCCTTCCCAAAGATGTCTCATGTAATTGTACTTAGATCCTCCCGAAGCAGAGCACGGCGCTATGAGCTCTCATAAGAGCGGAAACAACAGAAACTCCCTCACGTTAGGTTGACACGGCGTCTTCCCAAAAAGTGTTAGTTCTGTTACAAGTGTTAGTTCTGTTGCTTTTGTTGCAAGTGTCTGCTCTGTCCGTTCGGTCCGCTCTATATGTTCTGTTGGCTCCTCCACTCAGTCCGTTTCCTGGCTCCTCCACCTGTGAATCAATGTGCCACGTGGAACATACCACTATCCTCAGCCCGCCTCTAGAGCGGCCCTGTAGCTTATGTAGCTTCTATGTAGCTTCTATGTAGCTTTGAATCGGCTCCACAGGCGGCCCTGTAGCTTTATGTAGCTTTTTATACATCGATTCCCCAAAAATATTTCCCCATCATCTCTTTCCATGAGTCTCATTCCGCCTCTATGGGGAACCGTATCAGGTCGGTGTGGAAAGAAGCCTGTAATTCTGTAGAAGCTGACGCGCCTGGTGGCGGTTTTTCACGTGGAGCTTCTGATAGATGCTGCGCACCTGGGTCTTGATTGTATTAATGGAGACGACCAGCATCTGGGCAATCTCCGGGTTGGAGCAACCAGTCAGCAGCAGAGCCAGCACACGTCGTTCTTGCGGGCTGAGCAGGTCACTAAGGGGAAATGCCACTGACCAGCTGCTCATGCCTGCTGCCCGGTGCTCAAAGGGGGGGTGAGCAAAGGCGTGGAGCAGTGTTTGCACATAGGGTTCGGCAAGGCCTATGTCGATAGCGGGCAGGCCTGTCCGCAGCAGGATCTGCATAGGCTCGCCTTCATCCAAAAAGAGGCGTAGTTCGCCTTCGAGTTGAGCTAGACCGAGGGCCTGGCGGAGCAGGGAAAATGCGCGGGGGCGATTCTGGTGGGCAAAGCAGGCCAGTGCCTGTAGCAGCAGGATCTGCATGTAGCGGCGGGTCCGTTCCAACGGCTGCGCCTCGCTCTGGCAGGCTTGCAGTAAGCCAAGAGCCTCTTTAGTCTTCCCTTGTGCGATGAGGAGGCGGGCAGCGATGAGATCTTCTTGTTCCTGCTGTAACAGGGGCAGGGTCTCCTGCTGCCTGCTGCGTGAAAGCAACCAGTGCTCTGCTGTTGGCAGGTCTCCAACTGCCAGGCAGAGTCCGGCTTGTTTGGCAAGCAACTGCCGGCGCAGTAGCTCAGAATATCCCGATGCCCTTGACACGCGAGCAAGCAAGGTATGAAGCCGCTGCTGAGCGGCAGCCATCTGCCCTCGAGCTTGCTCGATGTCAGCTAGAATGAGCGAGGCCTGGACCTGGAGGGTTTCATCCGTCAGTTGCTTGCCCATAGCAAGCGCCCCCTGTGCCTCCTGCTCGGCACGCTCCACATCATTCCACGCGTAGGAGAGGTGCGCCAGGCCAAGCTGTGCCTTCCCTCTATCGATGAGATCTTCCCCGGCGGCAGCAAGGACCGCGCGGTAAAGTTCAGCAGCCTGGCGTAATTTCCCCTGGTGCAGATAGGCCTCTGCCAGGACGAGTTGTGTCGCACGTTCCCCCTGTCTGTTCCCTGCAATCTGAAAGAAGGTCCACGCTTGCTGCAAGTGCTCGCTGGCAGTAAGCATCTGCCCTGCCAGCAGCGCTTCGGCTCCCAGGATTCTCAAACAACAGCCATGCCATTGCGTCTCACTCTCTGATAAGCAGACCAGTGCTTCTCTGGCAAACTGCGAGGCTCTCTCCAGATCTCCTTGCTCCCCGCTGACCAGCGCACGTACGGCGAGGAGCATACCATGCCCACAATGATTGCCCTCCGCCTGCCAGGCGTATTCTGCCCACGTGAGCAGTCGCTCGATCTGGGCCAGGGTCTCTGGGCGGCAATCGAGGCGCCCTCCCCAGGAGAACAACGACAGCAGGGCCACATGCACACACAAGCGAGGATGCTGCCCTAACACCTGCTCCGGTAAAGAGTCGATCCAGCGTCGTAGGATACGATACTCGTTTGCCTCGTGATACTCATAGTGCGGTTTGAGATGCTGCTCAATGAGGGTCGCAGCCCGTACAAACTCCTGGGCATGCAGGGCCATTTCCACCGCTTCGACAAGCTTGCACTGCTGCTCATACCAGGCACTGGCTCTCCGATACCACGAATGCAGCACTTCTTCCCCGAACCGGCGTCGTGCCTCGGTTCGCATGGCCTCAGCGAAGAGCGGATGATAGCGATACCACTGCCTGGAGCCATCGAGCGCTTGCAGGAACAGGCCAGCACGCTCCACGGTTTCAAGCAGATGTTCGCCGTCATTGCGTTCGGTTATGGCATTACAGAGTGAGCCAGATAAACTACTGAGTACACTCGTCTGAAGCAGAAAGTGCTGCAGCGCTTCTGGCAGCCTGCAGAGCACCTCGGTCACGAAGAACTCCAGAATATGACGGTGGCTGCCAGAGATGTCAGAGAGCGTGTGCTCGACCTCAAGCCCGGTCCTCTTCTCCTGGAGCGCGAGCGTTACAAGGCGCAGCCCGGCCACCCAGCCTTCCAGGCGGCAATCGAGGCTGCTGATGCGTTCTGGGGGGAGTACAGCCGGCAGGACTTGCGAGAGATAGGTGGCTGTCTCTTCCTGTGAGAACCGCAAGTCGTCAGTATGCAGTTCGCAGAGATCACCGCGGACCCGCCACCGTGCTAACGGAAGCGGAGGATCAGCCCGTGTGATGATGATCAGGTGGGACATCGTAGGTAGATGATCCAGGACAAAGGCGAAGGCTTCGTGGATCTCGGGATTGCGGATCACATGATACTCATCCAGGACGAGTATACCCCGGTGCGGCAGAGTCGCCAGACCATTGAGAAGCGTCCTGAGTACCGGTTCCAGGGGAGGGGATGCGAAGGAATCTCGGGTGCGCAGCAGCGCCAGGGCAGATCGTCCACGATCTGCCTGGAAGGGCTGGCAGGCCTTGATGACGTAGTGCCAGAAACGGATCGGATCGTTGTCATCCGGGTCCAGGGAGAGCCAGGCAAAAGGCACTTGCGACTGGCTCTGACGCACCTGGGCGGTCCATTGGCTCACCAGTGTCGTTTTGCCGAAGCCAGCCGGGGCTGAGATGAGGGTGAGTTTGCCATAAAGGCCACTCTCCAGCCGTTTGAGCAAGTGTGGACGTGGGAGGAGAGAAGGATGGAGCCTCGGTTCCTGAAGCTTGGGTGCCAGCACGGGGGGAAGTGCGAGATCGGGAGAGGGATGGTCAGTTGTCCCCTCCGTTGCCTGCATGGCTTCCCTTTCCGGAACGGCACCAGCCCCAGATACCAGGTGCACCAGAGGGGCGTAGGAATCGAGTTGATGTCTCTGCCGACGCGTGGTCATCCAGACGGCATCCTTTCCTTTTCAATAACAGTCTCTCATGCGGAAGACGGATCATCGCTCGATGCGCCCGATGTGACTGTAGTCTCCTTTGGGAAGGATACAAGAACGTGCTTGATTTGCCCAGGCCAGTAATGTGCCACTTGTGAGACACTTTGTATGACATGGGTGAGACACTTCGTCTGTAACTTCTATCGTCTGTATCTTCTAACTAATTTTCCCAGGTTTCTCAGATCCTTCTAAATGGCCTCGGTCGTGACGGATCTTGCTCGTTCTTGGATGCTCAGGTCCCAGGTGTTGTTCATAGATGACCTGTGCCCGTTGGTACAACGACTCCGCTTGCTGGTATTTACCCTGGTCCCGATACATGTTTGCCAGATCGTGTAATGTGAAAGCGGTGTGCGGGTGAGTAGGTTCCAACTGCTGTTCGCGAATAGCCAATGCGCGCTGGTACAGGGCTTCCGCTTGTGGGTA
>JAFMRP010000605.1 GCA_017354095.1 Ktedonobacteraceae bacterium | reverse complement strand
GTGCATGGCCAGGCCGTAGTCGAGCATGGTATAGTGACGGTGATAGACGAGCAATCGCTCAGGCAAGAGATCCGCAAGCACTGTGGGACATGGTGGCAGGGTGCTTCCACAACTTCCGCTGATAGAGACAGCACGCACGCAGTACTGACCTCTCTCGACAGGCTCAGGCAACTTGTGCTCAAAGAACAGGTGTAGAATGTTATCCGCCATAACGTTTTATTATATGAGATACTGTCGCGCTAATTATAACAGAGCAAGGAAAGGGTGAATTCTTATGGAAGAACTCGGGCACGAAGAAGAACTACAAAGACCAGAAGCACCACCAGACCTGGTGGAAAGCGCATGGAGCGGTGCAGCCTATAGCCTGCGCTTCGCCGGATGGCCCAACCTCAGACAACTGGTGGCAATAGCCGTGGCCACCGCTATCTACACCGTGCTCTCATGGCTCTCATCCACGCTTCTGAACTCTGGCGTCCCTGTTGTTTCCTGGCTATTTGTGGCGATTGGTTTTGGCATTCCATTCGCCATGTGGTTTGGTGGGTGGGCCTTTGTTGTTGCCTATATTGGTAACTTTATCGGCGCGGGCGTGCTGACTGGCATGCCGCTATTGCAGGCACTCCCTTTCGGCGCAACCGACCTGATCCAGCTCGGCCTACCGATGCTGTTTTATCGCTTGCTCGCCCCGAGATTTGGCGTCGATCCCCTTGGGAAAGATGTGCTTACGCTGCGTGGCTTCCTCTTCTTCCTGATATGCGGCGCGGTCATCCCCAATGTTCTTGGTGGCCTCTACGGAAACTTCGTTCTTGTCAGTATCGGATTTGTCCCGACCAACCTCTTTTTCGCTCAGTGGGCAATCTGGTCAATCTCAAATATTGTCCTGACGCTCATCATTGGCTCTATCCTGCTCACCTCGCTGGGTTCAGTGATGGAAAGATTCGGCCTGACCATTCGCAACGCGCTGAATTAACATGACGCGACTGGCCTCATGGGTACTCGCACCATGAGCCGGTCGCTTGTATAATAATTACAAATATATTGGGAAAGCGAGTAGAGACGACCACGGATGAAGCAGCAAAAAAACAGCGTTCAGACGGGGCTGGAAGTCTTTCTGGAGCAAGGTTTGCCACAGATCGACGGCCAGCCTGTTGGTTTAATTACAAACTATACCGGTGTCAATCGGAAACTGCGGAGCAGCGCGGAACTGCTCCACGCCAGCAAGTATGTACGCTTGCGCGCACTTTTTGGGCCGGAGCATGGTATTCTGGGCAATGCTCAGGACGCTCTGCCAATCGAAGGTTCAGTCGATCAGCGAACCGGGCTACCAGTCTATAGCCTCTACGGAGAGACCGAGAAGCCCACCCGTGAATCGCTCAAGGGATTGAGCGCGCTGATCTTTGACATTCAGGATGTGGGGGTACGTTACTACACCTATCCCTCAACGATGGCTTATGCACAGGAGGCCGCGACCGAGGCGGGACTGGCCTTTGTCGTCCTGGATCGCCCCAATCCGATAACAGGCACACATATCGAGGGCAACATGCTCGATCCTCGTTTTGCTTCGTTTGTCGGCGTGCATCCCCTGCCCATTCGTCATGGTATGACGGTGGGTGAACTGGCACGGCTTTTCGCGGCTGAGCGTGGCTATCCAGAGCCGATCGTCGTGCCGATGCGAGACTGGAAGCGCTCATGGTGGTTCGACGAGACAGACCTGCCCTGGGTCTTGCCATCACCCAACCTGCCAACACTTGACACTGCGGTCCTCTATCCTGGCACCTGCTTGATCGAGGGCACGAATCTGTCAGAAGGACGCGGCACCACCAGACCTTTTGAGCTGTTGGGCGCTCCATGGATCGATCCATTCCAGCTGGCAGAGGCACTGGAACAATATGAGTTGCCAGGGCTGGCTTTCCGTCCGGCCTACTTTACGCCAACCTATCCGAAACACCAGGGCGTTTTGTGCGGAGGGGTGCAGGTGCATATCATTGAGCGAGAAGAGGTGCAAGCGGTAGAACTGGGGCTCCATCTTCTTGCCACTCTCCGCCGGCTCTATCCAGACAGGCTGGAATGGAGAGGGTGGCCCGATGGCTCTTATGCCCTCGACCGTCTGCTGGGAAGTGATCAGCCGCGCCTGGCACTGGAGGCCGGCGCGAGTGTGTCTGAGATCATGGCTGGCTGGGATGAGCAGTGCGCCAGCTTCGCGGAACGCAGGCGGCCATATTTGCTGTATCAGGATAACTAGAGGAAGCTATCTGAGCTTTGCCAGCGCTCTGACCGGAAAAATTCCAGTCCCTTTGAACTTTGACGGCAGAGCACTGGCAAAGCTCTCTTCTCCACAATAATCTTTCTTTCAAATCAATCAAAACAGTTTCGCGGGACCATTGACCCCATTGCGGCTATCTACGCCCCAGCGCGCAGCCAGCAGAGCCAGAATCACCGGAAAAACTATAAGAAAAACCAGGAATAACATCATGATCTCCTCCTACACATCTGGCGCCAGGACAAGGTTCAAATGCTTTCCATGCGTCAGCGCTATATGACAGATGCAATCAAGGAGTGCGCACTCTCTTTATCACAGAGCGAGCCGGCCGGACTCTTTCTTCTCCGTGACACTATTATCGCTTGCATTCATTGTAACTCCATGTTATTATCAAGTCAAACGAATGAAAGTGATGCCTATCATCGATTGTTTCGATAGAAGGAGGAGAGATGGAGCTGCGCCAGTTGACAACATTTCGTATGGTTGCTACGACGCTCAGTTTTACGAGGACGGCTGCGGCGCTGAATTATGTGCAGTCAAGCGTGACCGCGCAGATTCAGGCGCTGGAAGAGGAGCTGGGCGTGCGCCTGTTTGATCGATTGGGCAAACGCGTTGTATTGACCGATGCGGGGGAGCGGCTGCTGACTTATGCGGAGAAGATTCTTGCTCTTTCCGAGGAGGCGCGCCTGGCAGTCTCAGACACAGACGAGCCGGTGGGGACGCTGACCATCAGTGCGACAGATACACTCTGCGCCTATCGTCTTCCGGCGCTGCTGCAGCAATTCCGTCTAAGCTACCCACATGTGAGACTGGAATTCCGTCCAATCTCGTTCAGCCAGATACGCCAGAGCGTGGCGGAGGGGGAGATTGACATCGGCTTCGAAATGGAAGAATCTATGGCAGCAACCGGGCTGATGATCGAACCGCTGATCAGGGAGCCACTGGTACTGATCGCGCCTCCCGAACACCGACTCGCACAGTTAGAGTGTGTCGGTCCAGCCAACCTGGAGGGTGAGTCGATGCTGCTGACCGAGGCCGGGTGCAGCTACCGTAATATGTTCCAGCGGGCGCTGGCCAGAGAAGGTATCCGCCCGGCCAGCGTGGTAGAATTCAACAGCGTCGAGGCTATCAAGCAGTGCGTGATGGTAGGCATGGGGATCACAGTGCTGCCTAAGGTCACGGTGGAGAGCGAGATCGCGCAGGGCCGGCTGGTGGAGCTTGCCTGGGATATGCCTGATTTTTATATTCTGACGCATATGATCTGGCACAAAGAGAAATGGCTCTCACCCGCCCTGCAAGCTTTTCTCAAGATGGCGCGCGAAACTCTCTCTACGCCTGCTCAGCATGAATGCACAGCAGCGCCCGTCTCCATTGCTCAACCGTGATCAGTGCTGGCAGGTGAGGATAGCGTGAGCGCAGGCGAGCTGTGAGCGCCGCCGAGGCCGGTGGACGCAGGCCGGTATGCTCCAGCGCTCTCTGGCTCTCAAAAAGCCCGGTAGGCGTGCCATTGAAAGCCACTTCTCCATCGCGAAAGGCTACCACCCGCTGACAGTATTCGGCCACCAGTGTCATATCATGCGTGATGATGAGGATTGTTTTTCCCTGGCGCTGCAACTCGCAAAGGAGAGACATAATACTCGTTATCGAGCGATGATCCTGGCCAGTCGTTGGCTCATCGACCACCAGGATATCCGGTCCCATTGCCAGCACAGCGGCGACGGCGAGGCGCTGGCGCTGTCCTTTGCTCAAGAAAAGGGGATCTTCGTCGGCATCTTGCTCAAGCTGGACGGATCGCAGGGTCTGCTCGACCAGCTCGCGCCGCCGTGCCGCCGCTAAGCCAAGGTTCTTGAGGCCAGATTCGACCTCGTCGCTGACCTTGCGGCAGAACAGCTGATGATCGGGATTCTGGAAGACATAGCCGACCGAGCGTGCGATATAGCGCCGCACCTTGCGCTGGGAAAGATCCTGGCCCAGCACCTCTACACGCCCG
>JAFMRP010000604.1 GCA_017354095.1 Ktedonobacteraceae bacterium | reverse complement strand
CTGTGGATTCTCAGAATAAATGGCTCTTACACATTTTAGGTGATGTTCGCTTGATAGTAAACATTAAAGCATTTCTCCGTTGAAAAGATTTCTTTCTCTCAAAGAGCATGAAGAACACGCTGGCGCAGCAAAGGAAATGCCGCCCGCCCATACATCATCCGTTTGATGAGTTTGAGCTTGTTCACCTTTCCTTCAACCAATCCATTGTTTTGAGGCAAAGTAAATCCAGCTACTACAGCCGCTTTGTCCCGCTCAATACTTCGGACCATACGGGATAACTCACTGATCTGGCTAGCTGCTACGTTTTCGAGCCAGGCATCTAAGCGTTCTCCTTTTCGTTGCCGCAAAAGAAGCATGAACTCCTGAACAAGCTGATAGAGTGTCTCAGCCGTTGGACTGGCTTCGCGAATAGCCTGCAAGGTAGATTGCTCTGTTTCGTCTAGATCGTGTGGATCACGAACAAACAGCCAGACCGCCTCTCGTGCTTGAAAATGTTGTAAGGGGTGCTCTGGGAGAACAAGGCTTCGTCCTCCATTGCCCACTCTTCGTTTTATATACTCTGGAAGCGTTTCAATAAATCGATGAACCGTGTTGTACGATCCTTTAAAGCCTTGCGTTTGTAATGCCTGCCAGATCTGAAGACTACTCAGAGCACCGTTTTGCCACAGCGCAATGGCCGCATCTGCATACGGATCAAAGCAACTTTTTCGCTTCTGGCGCGGTTTTGCATAAGGAATACCTTTTTTGATCCAGTTTTGAACTGTCCGTCTCGTCACTCCCAAACGATGCGCAATGTCTCTTGTCGGAAGCCCCTGTTCATACCATTGCCTCATTTGCTGGTAGCGATCACATCGCTCTGCTTGCCGAGCCAAACCTGCTTGTTGCTCATCAGCTTCCGTTTTTGGTTTCCAGTCAGCACGGTTACCATCATCTCCTTGCTGGAGAGAACTCACTTCTGGCTGAACAGCTTTGCGGATTTCCGGGCGTATTCGAGCCAGAACGACTTCTGCAATCTCTGTCAGGTTCTTTGCCAAATGAAATCGGTCTGCCACTTGTGTTGCCTGGGGAGCACCTTGAGTAGCCGCCGTTGCGTAATCCGTTCCTCGATCACGGCTGACCAGATCAATTTCAGGATGTGCCTGCATCCAGGCGGCAACCGTTTCGGCGCTACGGTCAGGCAACACATCAATCACCTGATGGCTCTCCATATCCACAAGAATGGTGCCGTATTTCCGTCCCCGGCGAATGGCAAAATCATCGACACCAAGTTGGGATACCTGCTCAATTGGCACTGTTGGAAGGGCCATAATCCAGCGGAGAATGGTCATCCAAGAGGTGCGTATCCCTAATTGCTCAGCTAAACGTGCTCCGAGCATCCCGCCAGTGGCAAGACCAATAGCCTGAACAATCTGGAAAAGGCGCGCAGTCACACGTGCCCACGGTGCCACAAAAGGAATGATCCGTTCAGCAAAGATTTTTCGAGCACAGGTGGGCACCTCGCAAAAGCACTTGCGCACCAGCACCAACAGGCGCACCTGGTGTCCTCCACATGGTAAATCTGCGAGTCGTCGAGTGTAGCGGCTATGGACTCGTGCTGCGGGTGAGCCACAGAGCGGACAACAAGGAGACCTCTGCGTGGAAATCGCCGTAATCGTGAGCGCCTCATCGATCATCTCGATCCCTGTGATTTCTAGTCCTTCTGGTAAGGCCAGTGCTGGCTGCACTTCCATGTTCTTCGTGCCATCCTTCTACAAGAGATATTGGTATTCCTGTAGAACGATCTATCAAGAAATGTGTAGCAAGCGAGTAACGAGCATCACCTAAAATGTGTAAGAGCCATGAATCATGAAAAACCGTTTTCCTGCTCAGCAGATAGAGCCTACTGATCGTCTTCGATTCTTGTGGCTGGCGCTCGGCCTACTCTGCTGGCTCTTCGCGGCCAACGGACGCCTGGATGTCCCTCTGGCTGCCTGGCTCAGCCCGCTCTTTTTGCTGCGCTTTACGCGCACGATGCATCCGCTCAGCGGATTTCTCTGGGTCTGGCTTGCTGCTCTGATCGTAACCATTTTCTGGCTCTATGAGTCCAATTTCTATGACACGCTCCATCCTTTCTCTATGATTAACCTGGTCATACTCGCGATTTTCCTGCTCTCTTTTACGCTGATGGCAGTCCCCTACCTGCTTGATCGGCTGCTCACGCCTCGTGTGAGATTCTTGAGTGTGCTACTGGCTAGCCTGATCTTCCCTTTAGGACAGGTCACCTGTGAATACCTCAGAACGCACCTTGTCCCCTATGGGTTTTTCTTTTCGCCCGCCTATACCCAGCATGGCAATCTCCCGCTCATCCAACTCGTTTCCATTACCGGGGTCTACGGCCTCAGTTTTCTGATGACCTGGTTTGCTTCTGTCTCTAACGGGATCTGGGAGCAGCATTTTTCCTGGCCCGCTATGCACAAGACTGCTCTGGTCTACCTGGGTGTCCTGACGCTGGTCCTGCTCTTCGGCGGCGTCCGGCTTGCCTTCTCTGTTCCCTCCACCCAGACCATTCGGGTGGCTGGTGTCAGTGCGCAACGCGCCACCTACGAGCAGGTAAGCAGTGTGGATGGTGGGACTGACCGAGCGTTGGCAAGCAACATCTTTACCACCGCCACCAATGAACTGCTGGATGCTTCCAGGCGAGAGGCGCGAAGTGGAGCGAAGATCATCGTCTGGCCCGAATCGGCAACCTACACGTTCCCTGAAGATGAAGCAACGCTGATCGGAAGTGGACAGTCTCTGGCTCGCGCGGAGCATGTCTACCTGGAGATGGCCTATGGCGTGTACGAGCAAGGGGAGACAACTGCAGATAGGGCCGTCCTCATCGATCCAGAGGGCGGTGTGGTCTGGAAGTATGACAAGGCGCATCCTGGTATGACTTTAGCAACCGTCAAAGACGGACCTGGTATCGTGCCGTCTGCAGAAACTCCCTACGGGCGCCTCGCCAGCGTGATTTGTATCGATGCATGGTATCCTGATCTGATGCAGCAAGTCGGCAACAAGGGTATCGATCTGATGCTCGTACCTGGCCTGGAATGGCCGGGAACCTACCTCTGGGCCCCCTATGATACCAGTTTCCGTGCCATCGAATATGGTTACTCGCTGATTCGACCAGCGGGCATGGATCTGGGTATGATCTTCGATTACCAGGGGCACATACTGGCGTCAACCGATTACTACGCCACCAATCAGCAAATCACGGTTGCGTATGTCCCGGCGAAGGGAACCTGGACGATCTATGGTATGATCGGCGATCTCTTCACCTGGCTCTGCATTGCGAGCCTGATTGGACTCACAGCATTGGTGGTGAGCCGCTCTTTGAGAAAACCAAAGAGTGCTCCTACACCAATGGCTTCACCGTCAACGGGGAACGCGGAAGAGATTCAGGAGGTAGGAACGCTCTAAGCAGTTTATTCACCAGATGGGGCAGCATGGCAGAAAAACAAAAGACCATGCTGCTCCCCTTATGAGAGAGTTGAGCGTGCTGATGACGATATGTACTCAACCCTTGGAATCTCCCGCTCGACATTATACCGCTATGTCAGAGCAGATACCTCCCATCACACACCCAACATGTAGGGCCACCCCTCGCAGGTGGCTCGTTTTTTTCATACGAGGCCCCATAGCACGTCGTTTTATTGACGGAGCCGTCATTTTTAGATTATGCTGCCGTTGACAAAAAGAAAAGGCAAAGCCACGGATCATGCAAAATTTTCAGAGCTGGCGAGACCTGCTTGAGCACGTGATCGGCAATATGCAGGAACGACAGCACCTCGCTGAAGAATTGGGAGTCAGTACAACAACCTTGACGCGCTGGACCAGAGGCCAGTCCCAGCCACACCACGATAATTTACATTCACTGGTTACGGCGCTGCCGCAGTATCGCTACGAATTACTCTACCTGATCAGGCGCGAATATCCCGGCTTTACAACGAAGCCTGCCATCGTGCCACCTGAGATGCTGGCAGAGATCCCCGCCGAGTTCTATGCACAGATCATGGGTGTCTACAGCACCTGCCCGGCTTTTTTACGCTCATCAGCGATCCGCACACTGATCATTGAGCAAATACTGGCGCACCTGGATCCACAGCGGCAGGGCCTGTCGGTGATCGTGGTCAGATATGTGCCTCCCCGGCACAAGGGGGAGAAGGTAAAAAGCCTGTACCTGGTCGATGGAAAAGGGACTCCACCCTGGCCAGGCGAGCTGGCTT
>JAFMRP010000078.1 GCA_017354095.1 Ktedonobacteraceae bacterium | reverse complement strand
GCCTACACAGACGACACGGCCTTCTTCAACCGCATTGTGCTGCGCAGCCGTATCCACCAGACGCGCTCGCTGCTGGACTGGATGCGCGAATTGCAGCAGGAGCCAGGCATTTAAAAACTTTCAATGAGAGCTTTCGACGCCCGATTGCTCTCCATCTGTGGCGGGCGAGAGCATGAGGCGAAAGCGTGGATTGTAGCGTTTGTCACAACTGCTGCACGATACCGCCTGAGAGTACCTGCGTGTACGTGGATACTTTTTGCCGCAGTTGGGGCACTCGTACAGATAGCGTATCGGGCGGAGCGCGCGGCGCTGGCGTTCACGCATCGCGCTCTCCTCCTGGAGCAGAAGGCGCAGTTCTTCCAGACTGTAGCCGGTCACAGCAGCCTCGTCGGCTGCGATGGAGTCGTAGCCGTGGTGACTGTGGCGACGTGGTGTGCCGCGCACGCGATCCGCCAGGTGGATCAGTTCGTGCGCAACGGTGACCTCGATCGATTTGGGCTGCATATTCGGCTCAACAAAGATCAGGTGGCGATGCAAGAGCGAAACCTCTTCCGGGCGCGCTCGGGCTGCCGGCTGAGATGGCGCGGGCAGGTAGCAGTAGCAGCCCAGGATCAGCGGGTGGAGGCGTTTGCCTGTCCAACGCGTAAACTCCTTGCGATCCTGAGTGATTGCCAGCAGGCTTAATTCATGCTCAGGCAATGCCAGTTTTTGCCAGTAATGCATCAACCAGTGCTGGATGGTTTCCCGATCTCCCTGAATGATGGGTTGAGCCAGCCGAGCTGGCGGCATAGGAGCCTGTGAACGCTTCTTGCGCCTGGATGCAGTCTGTGTCGAGCGGCTTTCCTTTCCTCGTTTGTGCATAGCACTAACCAGTATATCAAGCAGGAGGAGCGTTTGCAAGGGAGATGCAAGGAAATCGCTTGACACCTGTTTATCAACGGTCGTAAGATGGATGCAACAATTTACATAACCTCCGTATCCGCAAGGAGCCGTTCGCATGTCGTTCCAGATATACATAAAAACAGACAAATCGCTCCGGCAACTAGCCAAAGAGATGCGCGAACTACTTTCACTACCCCCCTTCACGCAAAGCTCCCACGCGGGAGAGACGTACTGCCAGTTTGAAATGTTTGGTATGTTAGTGCTTCTTCGCCGATCCGGCGAAGAAGAGCAAGACCCGGAGGTCAGCGATTTCCCCTACTGCTTCGACATGCAGATGACATTCTCCGAGCACGAGCTGGATACGGACGAGCTTGAATACCAGCTGCAGCCATATTACGCGCAGCTACTCGCTTTTCACCTGCATGTAGAGACAGCTCACCTGGAAAAGCAGAAGGCAGGCGAACACTGGCAGGTACGTTATCAATACTACCGCAAGAATCCGCAATGGAATAGCTCAATACTCTATGGGGAGCAGGGATGGCAGCCGGCCATCCTTCCAGGCACGCCGAGCAAATGGCGCCGCTTCACCTCGCTTTTCCATTGAGCAGGCCAGGATCACCATCATCAAGCGTCGCTGGTTGATGATGGTCACGAAAAAGCCTCCTTTCAAAACTCTTGCTTATTTGTGACAAAGCATGTTACATTGAAGTACAAGCAACTATTCAGGGACAACTACCCCGACTGCCGGGCTGCCCAACGCCGGGTATCGTCGCGCAGTCCCCCTTGCGAGTGTTGTAGGTCGTCTCTATAGCATGGCCCAGCGACGGGCAGGAGGTGCTATACGTGAGCATTCTTGACATTGCAGTTGGCGAGAGCCTACCACCACTGACCAGACCACCAATCTCCCAGGAGCAACTCCGGCGCTATGCCGAAGCTTCGGGAGACCACAATCCCATTCACCTTGACGAAGAAGCCGCGCGCCGTGTCGGCCTGGACGGCGTGATCGCGCACGGCATGCTCAGCATGGCGTTCCTGGGCCAGTTCATCACGCAGCAAGTGAGCGCCATCCCCGACGCCTATCTCACACATCTGCATGTACGTTTCAACGGCATGGTGCGGCCTGGCGACGTGCTGACCTGCCAGGGAACGGTCCAGGAGCGAACCCGAACCAACGATGGCAGGGAGCATCTGAGCATTGCCTGCCGCATCGAGAATCAGAACGGGAACGCGGTAACCAGTGGCGAGGCAGTGGTATCCCTGCCACAATAGTCAAGGGAGAACAGCGTATGGTCGCGCAGAAACCAATGTCTTACCAGGATATCCAGATCCTCTACGATCTCGCTATTTACAACTGCATCCACTTTGGCCCGTATACCCAGGTTGTTTATGAGGATGGACTGCAGGTCCGCGAATATACCAACATCGAGATCGCGCAAGCAGCAACGAAGCTGGCTGCTGGCCTGCGAGCAATGGGGGTCGAGCCGGGAGATCGTGTGCTGGTGATGATGCTGAATAGCCCCGAGGTCATCATCACCTACCAGGCTATCGCACGAGCAGGCGCGGTCATCATCCCGGTATTGCCGCTGCTCAAGCCGCTGGAGGTACACTTTATCGCTGAGAACTCAGGTGCCAGGGCCATCTTCACCAGCGCGCTTCTCTTGCCCGTGCTCGGCGAAGCCCTGAGCGATCTGCCCGAACTGCGTCATATCATTGCCACTGGACTCAGCGATACGCGGGAGATCCAGCAAGGCGATACAAGACTCATCACCTACGAGCAGGTGCTGGAGAAGGGAGCCGGCAAAGCGGATCACTACCTCAGCGACCTGGACGGCAGAGCACCCGCGCCCGATGATATGGCCGTCATCCTGTACACTTCCGGCACAACCGGACAGCCCAAAGGCGTGGTACTGACACATCGCAATCTCATCTCCAACGCCATGAGCGGTCGCGACGCCACCAGCGAGCCCGCCAACGATCCCGACGCCCACCAGGGAGAGGCACACCTGGCCGTGCTGCCCCTGGCGCACGCTTACGGCATCCTGGTGCTAAACCTGGTCTATCTGGGCGGCGTCAAGATCGTGATGCATCCACGCTTCGATCCCGGCGCCGTGCTGGCCGCCATTGAACGGCACCGCATTGTCTCATTCGCAGGTGTCCCCGCCATGTTTGTGATGCTGCTCTATTCGCCCGATGCCAACAAATACGATAGCAGCAGTCTGCAATACTGCTCCAGCGGTTCAGCGCCGCTGCCAGTAGAGATCTTGCGAGCCTTCGAAGAGAAGTTCCAATGCGAAATTCGCGAGGGCTATGGACTCTCCGAAGCCAGCGCTGCTCTGTCAGCGCATCGGGAGGGAATGCAGCGCAAGCCTGGATCGGTCGGACGCCCGCTGCCCAATGTCGAAGTGCAGATCGTAGATGAAAACGACCAGCCCGTTCCGACCGGTACCGTCGGCGAGATTATCGCGCGCGGGCCAAATATCATGCAGAGCTACTACGGCCTGCCCACCGAGACCGAGTCAGCCATGCGCAATGGCTGGCTGCATACCGGCGATATGGGACGTTTCGACGAAGATGGGTATCTATACATCATTGAGCGGAAAAAGGATTTGATTATCCGCGGGGGGTTCAATATCTATCCGCGAGACGTCGAGGAGGTACTGACCGCTCATCCAGAGGTGATCGAAGCGGCGGTGGTGGGCATCGCATCGGAACGCATGGGCGAAGAGGTCAAAGCCTTTGTGGTCGCACGTACCAGCATTGATGCAGAGTCACTGATGGCCTACTGCCGCGAGAAACTGGCAAACTACAAGACCCCCAGTCAGATCGAGTTCGTAGACGCTCTACCGCGTAATGCTATTGGCAAAATCGACAAAAAGGAGTTACGAAAACGCCATGTCAATTGATATGCCCCTGGAAAGCGCGTCATTAGCGCAGTTGCAGCAAACTCCGATTGATCGCGTGCTCAATATCATCGACGAGGGACTGGTGCAACTGCCAACCTACCAGGAACTCTATTATCGCTGGGAGCGCCAGCAGTGGAGAGCGCAGGAGATCGACTTCACGCCAGATCGTGCTCAGTGGGAGGCAATGCCACCGGAGGAGCAGCGTATCCGGCTCTTTGGCCTGTCGGCGTTCTTCAAAGGGGAGGAATGCGTCACCAATACCCTGGCGCCCTATGCCACAGCCATGCCTGACGACGACATGCGCATCTTCGTCACGACACAGCTGGTGGATGAGGCGCGCCATACCGTCTTTTTCGCGCGCTTCTTCAAGGAGGCACTGGGCGTCGATCACGGCTCGTTAGAGGCAACGCTGGACGTAGTCGAGCAGAACATGAACGAGAAACTGCGCTATATCCTGGTCGATGCGCTCAACGACGTGGCCGATCGCATCCGTCGTGAGCCTGGTAAGATGACTCACCTGGTGGAAGGCGTGACGCTGTATCATCTGGTTGTCGAGGCCACTATGGCGCTGTCCGGACAGAAAAATATGCTAGAAATCTATCGCAAGATGGATCTGTTCCCCGGTTTCCGCGCAGGCTTTACAGCGGTTGCTCGCGATGAATCGCGCCACGTGATCTTTGGTGTCAAGTTCTTGCGCGACATGATCCAGCGCGACCGCGCACAGGCCGAGGTAGTACACGACGCGGTAGCCAGGTACGCGCCCATCGCCATCGAGGCGATTGGCCCACGACAGGAGGATGTGCCGCAAATCCTGGCCAACGGGCAGGACCCCTGGGGGACGCCGCGTTATGCCATAGAATCGCTCAAAAAGAAGTTGAAAGTGGTCGGGCTAAACATGAATCTACCGGCAGTCCCGGCGCCTCCTTCTTAACCCTGCGCACCGGGAAGAGGGCTTGTGCAGTAGCCGATGGTAGATGGCACGTGAGATATAATAAATGCGAGTCTCTCTTACGTGCAGTGGATCTGTTGGCTCCCCTCAGTACTCTTCAAGGTTCAAGTGAAGGAAGCCAGGCGGGAGGGTGCAGGAGGGCGGCTGCCTCTCCGCTCGGCTGACCGCGCAGCGGGAACGCCTTGCCGTCAGATGACGCGCAGCGTAGGCGCGCCAGCGCCGTTTCTGACGGTCTATCAAGGGGGCGCAAAAGCGCCGTTGTCGAGCGGAACAAGAGGGACCCTCCTGCGTCCTTTCTCTCTGTCGCCGCATGGAGATGAACAAATTTGTGGTGGTACATCTCCTGTGGGCCCACAGGAAATGTAGGGCCCTCCCTTGCGGGGGGCCGGCTCGCGCCCGATCTACCCTTGTACCACCATGCCAATTGGTTCATAGCCATCAGGCGGCACACCCTTCAAACGAAGCTTGACGCGGTATTAGCAAGAAAAGGAAGGTTCTATGGTCAGCGCAATAGTTTTGCTTAATGT
Source organism: Ktedonobacteraceae bacterium (assembly GCA_017354095.1). Taxonomy (GTDB): domain Bacteria; phylum Chloroflexota; class Ktedonobacteria; order Ktedonobacterales; family Ktedonobacteraceae; genus Bu33. Next base: position 5,347 of record JAFMRP010000078.1, on the reverse strand, counting down.
CCAGCGTGGAACGATCGACGAAACGGCGCAGCGCTTACTGGAAATTGACGGTGTCTCAGAGGTCTATTCGGTAACTGGCGAATATGATCTGGTAGCGTTGCTGCGTTTCCAGCACTATGAAGACCTGGCGGATGTGGTCACCGGGCAGATGCAGCAGCTTCCCACCATTCTCAAGACACATACCCTGATGGCCTTCCAACGCCATTCGCGCGAGGATCTGCAGCAGGCCTGGGATATAGGACTGGAGTGACACCTATGCAGCTCGTTACCGAGCGCCTGGTACTACGCGAATTTGCATCAGAGGATTGGGAGGCCGTGCTGCGTTACCAGTCTGATCCACTCTACCTGCGCTACACGCCCCGAGAAGAGCGAACGGAGGCCGATGCACGCAGCCTTGTGAGCATGTTCCTGCGCTGGCGCGAGGAGCTGCCGCGCTATCGCTATCAGGTTGCCATTGCCCTGCGTGAAAATGGTCAGCTTATCGGTAACTGCGGTATTCGCGGCTCGGCCAGCAAGTCCTGGGAGGCCGAGCTCGGCTACGAGATCGATAGCCGCTACTGGGGACAGGGCTACGCATCGGAGGCGGCGCGGGCAATCGTCGATTTCGGTTTTCGCGAACTGCGTCTCCATCGCATCTGGGCGCACTGCATCGCCGATAATACTGGTTCCGCGCGTGTTATGCAGAAACTGGGCATGCGCTTCGAGGGGAGACTATACGAGACTGAGTGGATGCGGGAACGCTGGTGGGATCTGCTGCTCTACGCCCTGCTCGACCGTGAGTGGCAGCCGTCTCACACCAACTGAACATAAGGGAGGATGACCTTGCAGGTCATCCTCCCTTATGTTCAGTGATTACAGATCAACGATACGCTTCTCTTCATCGGAGCGATAGGCACCAAGGATTATCTGCAACACCTGGATGCCCTCGACCTCGGTATGAATGGGCCGGCGCTTATCACGCACGCAGGTCACAAAATCGGCTATTTCGGGGATGAACGTCGTCTCGACCGGCGCAAAACTGATTACCTCGGGCTCTTTGCCGCGCATCTTCACATATAGCTCATTGCCATAGCTGTAGATGGACCCTCCCTCGCCAGTGATCGAGAATCGCTCGGTCGAGCCGGCTGGCTCAAAGGCCCAGCTGGTCACGATGTTGCCGACTGCGCCATTCTCAAAGCGCACCAGCACCTGAGCTGTATCTTCACCATCCATGAAATGCAGGCGATGCTTGCTCAAGAGCGCGGTCACCTGAGCAGGCTTGCTATTGGCCAGGTAGAGCAACATGTAGGAGGGGTGATAGCCAGTATCGATCAACTCGCCCCCACCGATCAGTTCCCGGTGACCGCGCCAGCCAATATCTTCTGTCCTGAATCTGTGATAGAACGAGTCCGTTGTGCGAATTTGATAAACATCGCCAATAACTCCTTCATCGAGCAGCTGGCGGGCGCGCTGGATAGCAGGGATGAAGAGCTGGTTATGCGCGCACATCAGCGTCACGCCATTCTCATCGACGGCCTGCTTGACAGCTGCGGCCTCGTCCAGGGTCAGACAGAGCGGCTTTTCACAAAGAATATGTTTCTTTGCCTTTGCAGCGGCCACAATTGCATCTTTATGCAAGTAATGAGGCAATAAAATATCCACTGCATCAATGTCAGCTTCGGCCAGCATCACATTATAGTCGCTGAAGATCTGCGCTCCCCCGACCTCTTGCGCGCGCCTTTTCGCGTTCTCTTCAACGATATCAGAGACTGCAGTAACCTTCGCGTTCTCACTGGCTGCGAGATAACCTTTCACGTGGGCGCCTGCGATGCCGCCACAACCAATGAGTCCGATTTTGACTGTCATGATGTTCTCCTCTAGTAGTGTTTTGTCAATTCATTTTCCGTTTGAAATAGAGAGATGGGTTTAGCCTCCCGCGCTGCCATTTTCCCGGCGCCACTGTTCCCGATAGCGCAGGGGGGTCGTACCCATGCGTTTTTTAAAAACGTAGTGCAGATAGCTGCCGCTGGAGAAGCCGTGCTGCACCGCCAGCTGCTCTACGGTCTGCTCGGTTAACACCAGGGCCCGGCAGACCTGGGTCAGGCGATAGTGTTCAAGGTAGCCGCTGAACGTTTCGCCCGCCTGCTCATCCAGGATGCGCTGCAATTGCCGGCCGCAGATATGCAGGCCCTGAGCAACCTCGTCAAGCGTGATGGGGCGCGCATAGTTATCCCGGATATACTGGGTAGCAAGCTGATAGCGATAGGCGTTCATGTCACGCGAGGGCAGAGCCGGCTGGATCTGGGTAACATTATGGGCACGCGCAGCACGCAGCAATATCTGAATGATCGACTGGCGGATCGTGTTATAAGCGCCCAGTTCGCGATCGCGCCAGGCGTTATAGGCGGTGAGGAAGTAGCTCATAGCATCGTAGCGATCCAGGGCAGGAAAAGCCGGCATGATGTTGAGCTGACGTACACACTCCTCCGCCTCCACGCGCTCCAGCGCTTCTCCCCAATCGTCGTCCTCGCGCGCCGGTTGATCGAGAGGAATGATATCTACATGAAGACATAGTTCAGACATCGGGTCCCTGGGGTCAATCTCCTGCTGATGCATCACCTGAGGCCCGGTGAGGTAGAACATGCCACTCTGCACAGGGAACGTTCCTTCATCAAGGGTAAGCAGGCCTTTCCCGCTCGGGATGAAGTGAAACTCATACTCGCGATGCTTGTGATATGGGATAGTAGAACCAGCCTCGAAGGAGATCAGGTGCCATTTCAGCACCTGAACACCATAGCGACCCCAACGAATACGGATATCCAGCCTTTCGAGCGCATGAGGGTCAGCCTCCATTGGCTGGAAATAGAACGAGCTATTATTCCTTCCGACAGACAGATACCGCGACTGGCGCAGGTCTTTTGCTGCCTTCATTGCCATCCCCCTCTGAAACTCTCACATGCCGCCTCCCAGCGGAGATCACAGAAACGACTCGGACGTAGCTCGCGTACAGGCACACCTGCTCCGGCTGGAAAGCGGTTGACGTCATCCGTTAACGCGCTAAAGAATCCAGTCGGACAGGCTGCTTATTGCGTGCTGACAGGTTGGCAGCCTCCATGAGAGCCGTCAAATCAACGGCCATGGCAATATTTTCGCTGGCCGTCGTATTTTGCTGAATGTGACCAACCCACTGGTGGAAAGCAAGTGGTTGTTCCGGTGGGAGCGCCAGCTGATGCCAGGTATCGCCACCCGCGCCCGGCAGCGCGCTGCGAATCTGCAGGCGATCATCGGGAGTGCCGTAGAACAGGCTGCCCTCGGTGCCATGCACCTCAATGGAGAATGGCGAAAAGCGATTGACAAAACCAGCTTCAACGACGCCCAGCGCACCATTGGCATAGTGCAACACGGCGACCGCGTTATCCTCGACCTCGCGCCCGGTGACATAACCAAAGTTGGCGCTCACCATCTCGGGCAGGTCCGCGCCCAGGAAGAGCCGCGCCAGGTACATTGGATGGCAGCCAAGGTCGATCAGCGCACCGCCGCCACACAGCTCGGCGTTGAAGAAATGCTCCGGCAGCCAGCCACCCGGATTATTTGCTGCGGGTAACGCGCCATTATGCGAGAGACGCGTTCTGACGAGGGTGACATCTCCAAGCAGCTTTTGACGTAAAATATCTTTGATTGCCAGGGTATAACTATGATAAAGTCGTGGCAGGGAAACGGTCAGTTTCACTCCAGCTTGCTCAACCGCGGCAAGGATCTGATTGCACTCGCGTAAGGTTGTAGCAACCACTTTTTCTGTGAAGATATGTTTACCTGCCCTGGCGGCCGCAACCATAACCTCAAGATGCATATTGGTTGGTGTATCGATGATAACACCGTCAATGTCGGGCTGCGCCAGCAATTCATCCAGGCTCTCGTAGAACGTAGCCCCCAAAGCCTGAGCCTGCGCGCGCCCACGTTCAGGTATCTCATCCCACGCTGCTACAATCTCTGTATCCGGATGCTCCCTGGCCTGCCTGGCGTAGTCACGCGCATGAACATGCCAGAAGCTGATCATCGCCACACGGATCATTCTATTCTCCTTTGAAATTGCGACCGAGTCTACAGTAGTAATATCAATTCTACCCGATGAATATTAAATTTTACAATCTAACGAGGCGACAGATGGGTTAGAAATTACGACTCACTACTGTGTACTGATTGTTAGCTGGCCCGCAGAGCCCCTTCAACCCGGGCATAGCCTTCATAACGTCGCGTAGTATGATACAGGTAATATCAAAAATGCCATCCCAAGGAAAGGATTTCTACTATGAGGAATTCTGCCTCAAATCAAAGGCAAGTGCTCCCTATTGAGGAGATGGTGATATGCTCAGCACTATGAAATAGCGACAGGTATGCTCACGCCCGGGCACGGTGGTCCCGCCTTTTAGCTTCTGCTATACTACATGCCATGGATGTATAAGCATCCACAATATCCCCAATAGGCCACGGATGCCTGGCTAGAAAGAGAACCCTTGCATGCTGGCACGACATCTCGGTATACCTCCCCGCAGAGGCACAACCAGCTTCCTATCTGCTGTATTTATCGATGCGCTGGGAACGGGCTTTTTCGCGCCTTTCTCGCTGCTCTATTTCAATGTCGTTGTCGGTCTGCCTCTGACAGCGGTCGGCCTGGCTGTGAGTATCGCGACGATCTTCACCATCCCACTTATCCCCCTCACCGGCATCCTTGTTGACCGCTTCGGCGCCAGACGTCTTGTTATCGCCGCCCAGATTCTCCAGGGCGCAGGTTTTCTGGGTTACCTGGTCGTACACAACATTCCGCTGCTCGTGTTGATGGCGTTTTTTACGGCTGCCGGGCAGCGCATCTTCTGGTCATCCTACTTTACATTAGCGACCGATATGGCGGCTTTTGGTGAACGAGATCGCTGGTTCGGACTGCTGGGTACAGCCCTGATCACTGGTGTGGGTATCGGCAACTTCCTGGCCGGTGTGCTCATTTCAGCAGCCGGGCAGTCCGGCTACTTTGTGATTATCATCATCAATACGCTCAGCTTCTTTCTGGCTGCCACTCTTTTATACGTTGGGGTGCCGGCATCGCAGCATAGCAAAGCGTCAGAGACGGCTCATGGTGGCTATCGCGTAGTGCTCAGAGATCGGCCATTTATCGCTATGATCATTGTCAACATCGCCTTTGCGCTCTGCATCAGTCTGATCGGTCTGGGCCTGCCCGTCTACGCTGCTAATGGCCTGCACCTGCCTGTCTGGGTGGCCGGAGTCGCGCTCGCGCTCAATACAGCCCTGATCGCCATTCTGCAAACGATACTCGTGCGCCTGCTTGAGCCGATGCGCCGCACGCGCGCGCTGA
>JAFMRP010000603.1 GCA_017354095.1 Ktedonobacteraceae bacterium | reverse complement strand
TGTTGGTTCATCGACCCGCAACTTTGGCTGATGTACAGGAGGTCACGGAACTGTTTGCTTGGCATGATAACGACAAGAGACCTCAATCGTACGCGCGCTTCCAACGCTGTTTCCTCTCCCCAGGTTGGTGCAGGCTGCAGGTTGTTTAGATAGCATCAACGAGCGCTTGCTCGCACCGTGGGATCAGATGGTGGTATCAGGATCAACCACGATCTCTACGACGTTTCAGTTCGCCGAGCACGTCAGCGCGTGACGTGCATGGCCGATGCAGAGCATCCTCATTTTCAGATCTGGCTCGCGGAGCAACTCATCACGTACCTCCCCATCAAAGGAGTCATCCAGGAGAGGCTTCCTTGAGAAATATATTTTGGAACGAATGGTGGAGGAGGCCCATTCGGAGGAGCGGTGTCGGCTGGCCTGCCAGGCTCGATGGCACGTGTGGGGGAGGGGATATCATAAGAGGATCCCAACACGTTTACCCCAGGTCCTCCGCTAAGGAGATTCCCTCTGATGTTGTTCCCTTGAAGCCTGGAAAAGATGGGCATTCTTTCCTTGGAACTGGCTGAGAGATTGATGCTTGTGGTAGACTCCCCATCCTTGGTATACTGGACCCATGAACCAAGAACAACCGCGAGTAGGAGTTGGCCTTCTTCTCCTCAGAGACGGCAAGGTACTGTGGGGGAAACGCAAAGGGGCTCTTGGGAACGGCCTCTGGGGGGGAGTTGGTGGTCACCTGGAGCATGGGGAAACGGCAGAACAAGCCATCCTACGTGAACTTGCCGAAGAGTGTGGCATGACCGTCAAGAACCTACGAATGTTGTGCGTGTCAGACTTTTTAACGCACTTCCCGAGACATTACCTGGATATCGGATTTGTGGCGGAATGGGAGTCGGGAGAGGCAAAGATCATGGAGCCCGACAAGTTGGAACGGTGGGAATGGCGGGATCTGGATGATCTTCCTGATCACGTGTTTGCACCTATGCGGGGCTATATAGAAGCCTATAAAACTGGGAAGAACTATTTTACGTATCCGCCAGAACCTTTTGTAACGAGTATGATCCGGCGATAAGAGCGTTGTTTCAACATGCACAAGCTCCTTCCTGAGGCGGTGCAGTCGCTGTGATGATCAACAGAAGTGTGTTCGTCTCCATTGGGGCCTATTGCACCTTCCATCCGTGATTTATTGAGGGATGAACATCTCCCTCTGGCTGCTCCCAGTCAATGATTCGATGGGTCAGCACACTGGAAGTCACGATGTTGGTGATCTGCTCTCCATGTCTTCCTAATCGTTCATTGAGAGCTTCCAGATGCTGCATCGAGGAGACGGCCACTTTGAGAAGGGCACAATGGCTTCCACTCAACTTGTACATCTCCAACACTTCTGGGAATTGCTCGGCACTCCCCGTTTTGAAGAGGCACATGCCTGGGACACAGCGGAGTTGGATGAAAGCCAACACTGGCAGTCCGACTTTTGTTGGCTCTACCCCAGCTCCATAGCTGCTCAGAATCCCTGCCTCTTCCAACTTGCGTACCCGTTCGGCTGTACTGGGACTGGATAATCCAACCCGCCGCCCCAACTCATTGAATGAGAGCCGTGCGTCTCGCTGCAGTTCGCGCAAAATCTTCCAGTCTGTGCTATCAAGGGGTCTTTCTGATCGCAACGTCATGGGTCATTTTTTCCTTTCACTTTTTGAAGAATATAGCATATTTCCTTCCATTTTTCATTTACCTGTCTTCTCTTCTCTGCTATTCTGAAAGCCAGAAGAAGCACTCACGAGCTTCTTCTGGGGACGAATGAGAGAGCGATGGGAAACAATGCGCGAGAAAGCAGGTAAAGCATGATTCCTCAAGACATGTGCGATCTTCTGACACAACGCAACACCGCCATTGTGGGCATCGACCGACCATCTGGCGGCCCACATCTGAGTCCGGTGTGGTATCTGTGGGATGGTGATTCCTTTTACTTCCGTATTGCTAAAAGCACGGCGAAATATCGCCACCTCAAGTGGAATCCCTCCATTTCCTTGCTGGTCAATGATCACACTGGCTTTAGATATCTGACCGTTTACGGACAAGCGCAGATTCTGGAGGTCAATCCTGCAGACGTGGCTGCTCACATTGTCAAGAAGTATTACGCTCCGACATTGGCACCCAAGAGGATGCCCCAAGGCCAGGAGCCAGATGTGGTGACTATCAAGCTGCGCCCAGAGAAAGTGGTTGCCGTCGTTGAAACGATTGCCCGAGAAGCGACTGACTCCTGGTCTTCATGCTCTTAACCCGCATACCTCTGGTCTCCTTGTTTGGTACGAACAAGCCACTCCTCGCTTGTGCTGGCTTTACTGTGTGGATGAAGAAGGAGCCAGGCACTTTTTTAAGAAAGGACCAATGATGAGTAGTCAAAAGGAATACAATCAGACAGTTATCGCAGAGTTTCGTGCCAATAATGGCAGGGTCAAACATTTTGCAGTCACCCACACTCCCTTGCTCCTGCTCACCACAGTTGGTGCCAAGAGTGGCCAGTCCCGTGTTACGCCGCTGGCGTATACGACCGATGGTGATCGGATCATCCTTATTGCTTCTGATAAAGGCAGCCCTGTTCACCCTGGTTGGTATCATAATGTGCTCGCTCATCCAATCGTCACGGTTGAGACAGGTTACGAGTGTTTCCAAGCACGAGCAGTGGTGATGCAAGAGCCGGAGCGCTCACGCTTGTATACGCAGATGGCGAATCAATTAGCAGGGTTTGCCGAGTATCAACGCAAGACCAGTCGCAAGATTCCCGTCATCGCTCTGCAGCGAATAGATGCCAGCCACTGATCTAAGAGGTGATGCTCCCTTTGTGCGTAGAGGAAAAGGAGAATCATCATGTCCATTGATCACATTGCGATGGAGTACGCCCTGCAAGAGGCGCGACTTGCTTTCACGAATGAATCCATTCCAGTTGGTTCGGTTCTGGTAGGCCCTGATGAAGAGTTGATTGGCCGAGGTCGGAATTGTACTTATAGCGCGGGTAATTACAGTGGCCTTGCAGAAGTCGAAGCGAGCAGAGACGCAGGGAGTCTCCCTACTGCGGCCTCGATACTCTCAGTGCTGCACGCTCTACACCACTGCTGAACTATGTATGATGTGTACCGGGGCGATCTTGGCCGCAGGAGTGATCCGTGTTGTCTGGGGAACAAATGGCAGCATTGGTTGCTTCTCCAGCTTGGCTCAGAATGCAGAGTTCCCGTTCCAGTTCCCTTCCCTCCGTTACTCTCAGATCAGCGATCCTGACCTGATACAAGTATGTGAGAAGCTTATGCAGAGCTGGCACGAGAGGCAGGAGGGGTTCTCTGCACGCTAGTTGTAACTTCTTCCCTGTAATACTTTTTCTCCCTGCTACTTTCCCCTCATGGCAGCAACCTTAACTCTACCGAGGGAATTTCCTAACTCGGAAATTCTCCTGCGCAAGTTTTAGCTCATATGTAAGAGGGTTTCCAAGTTACGGAATGCCCTCTCTCTCCTCTTCTTTTTTGTGAACAATTGCGGCGGAAACGAGTGCTCCGCCGTATTTAGCTTAACGCACGCGAGGAAGCTGCTCGTGTGTCCAGGCCAGGGCCGTCTCGACAAACAGGCGCGCTCCTGGAGAGGCCATGTCTCGCGAGCAGATTGCGAGGCCGATTGGCATATATTGCGGTGGATCGAGTGGGAGCGCAACCACGCCTTCGAGCTTTTGCGGGAGCATCATGCGTGGCATCAGGGTAATTCCCAGACCTTCACGCACCATCGCAACAATTGTGGTGCTATCACTGGCTTGATAGTGCGCACGTGGCCTGCTTTTGCTCGACTCAAAGCCGCCCATATCTAGAAGCTGAGACGCGCATTCGGCCTTGGCCAGAATCAGTCCCTCCTCGCGCAGTTCCCCGAGAGAGACGGCTGTTCTCGCGCGAAGGCGATGATCCGGCGGGACAATCACGCAGAGTTCGTCGGTTGTGATCAACGTACTTTCCACCCCACAAGCCTCGTGGAGTACGAAGCCGACATCAATAATGGTGTTCCCAAGCCACTCGCTCACTTCTTGCATCGTGCCTTCAAAAAGCACAACTTCGATGTCAGGGTAAAGGCCGCGAAAGCGCGTCAGCACACTGGCGAGCACGCCTGGACAGATGGCGTGAACCGTGCCCAGTCGAAGTTTTCCCGCTACCTCGCCGCGGATAGCGTTTGCCTCCTGCTCAATCGCTTCAGCCTGTGCCAGGAGTGCGCGTACGCGT
>JAFMRP010000602.1 GCA_017354095.1 Ktedonobacteraceae bacterium | reverse complement strand
GAACAGGCCGATTCCTACGCCCAGCACCTGAATGTTGCTATTCAGCAAACGACTGCGGCAGTGGAGCGACATCGCAAAGGGGCCCCCTTCTCCCTGCCGGCATCCTGCAAAACATTTCCCGATCTCAATCGTTTACTGCAGTTGCTGGACCTGAAAGAGAAAAGCGATCCCAACTCTGCCCTGCCCGGCTCGTTCGCTACACCGTCGCATGCGTCTCATAAGTCTGGCATGCCATCCACGCATGCCGCTCCGGCGCCGCAGATCTCGACCCCTCCGCTGTCCGGCCAGCGCAACAAAGGTCCTTTAACGCCTATACCAAAATCATCTGACTCACTTTTGAAGGAGGGCATCATGGCACCTTTCCCCGGACCCCTGGTTTTTCCCCCGAAGGACCCCGGAGATGAAACCGGTGAGCATTGAGGCTCTTCCCATGCGTTTGCATGGCCTGTTAGCAACGTGCTACACTCTCATCTGGAGAGGAGTAGCACGTTGCTGCCCTCCATAGCCGCTGTACTATATAATAATCTGGAAATATCATCATTTCTCAGCATCATCCCTGATGCCTGTCGGCTATTTCATTATTTGAGGCGGGAATCCAGATGGAAAAAACAACTTTGATTTCTGAAATGCAGAAATTTCATTTCGGCAGCAAAATCTTCTGCTCCGATGGCGAGGAGGGACTGCTCACCCATGTTGGCTTTGCAGAAAACGACAGCCGCCGTGTAAACGCGATCGGCATAAGGCTGGGACGCCTCTTTGGCAGAACCGTCTATCTTCCATTTACGGCTGTCGTCCGGGCGAGCGGCGAAGGAGTCACGCTGAATATTACATGCGCTGAACTGACCGCCGCCAGCAGCACGGTTCCCGGTGGCATCCTGTTTGATCAGCGTAGCACCGTGCAGCGTGCACAGGGCTCCCCCGGTAGCGGGCTGGTCTTGATCGCTGTAGAGCCTGCGGACGGCGAACTGAGTTACATCGTGGCGCGTAACCTGCGTCCCGGCCAGGATACACTACTGCGGCAGGAGTATATCCAGAAATTGCAGCCCGGCCGTATGCTGGTCGCCATCGAGGATGAGGATTTGCAGGCCCTGCCTCCCTATCGCTCCGATGCGGAATTGCAGCGCGAGGTAGAAGATATCCTGTTTGACCTGACCCCTCTGCATGTCGACTTTCGCGGGATGCGGGTGCGCGTGCTGGACAGTGTGCTCTACCTCGATGGCAATATCTCCAGCTCATTGCGTGGAGAGATGGTGCAGGACCAGGCACAGGGTGTGCAGGGACTGCTGGAAATCGAGAATCGCCTGGTTGGCGATGATACGTTGGCCGGCGACCTGGCTCTAGCCCTGGCGCGCGATTTGCGCACCGGTAATCTGCCTATCGGCGTTTATCCAAAGTTGGGCACGGTGCGCCTGAGCGGCTCAGTACATACCGCCGAGCAAAAAGCCACAGCCGGCGAAATTGCCAGCTCATTCCCAGGTGTACGCTCGGTAATCAACGATCTGGTCATCAATCCCGCAGCGGCGATGCTGCATGTAATGTCGGCCGCTGAAAAAGGCCGCGCCGAGGATATCGTTCCGGGGAAATATATCCGTCATACAAAGTAACCGTCGCTTCCACTGTCTGGCCGTATTACTCTGTCAAGCTTCACATGAAGGGCGCCAGGCGGGAGGGGCAGGAGGGCGGCTGCCTCTCCGCTGGCCATACTAGCGTTTTTGCAGAGCCTGGTCCAGGTCTTTAATGATATCCTCTACATGCTCGATACCGACCGAAAGCCGGATACAGCCATCTGTGATGCCCATCCCATGCCGCTCTTCGTTGCTCAATGTGCGATGAGAAGATACAGGCGGATAGCTCACCAGCGAGAAAACATCGCCCAGCGAGGTGGCTGGCAGACAGAGCTGCAGCTTGTTCATACAGCACATGGCAGCCTCGCGTGTCTGCTCTTTCAGTTCAAACGAGAGCAGACCACCGTACAGCCCCGGCTTCAATAAACGACTGGCCAGTTCATGCTGGGGATGCTCCGGCAGGCCGGGATAATGCACGCGCTCAATAGCTGGATGCTCCTGGAGGAAGCGCGCGACCTGCAGTGCGTTGCTACTGTGCTTCTCCATGCGCAGGGGCAAGGTGCGCAGCCCGCGTATTTGCAGGTGCGACTCAAATGGGCTGAGCATCGCGCCCAGCAGCAGCGCATGGCTGCGCAACTGGTCCAGCAGGACATTTTTCTTGCTGATCACTACGCCGCCCGTGCTATCGCCATGCCCGCTCACATATTTGGTGGTGCTATGGACGACCATGTCAAAACCATGCTCAAGCGGCCTGACCAGGTAGGGCGTCGTGAAGGTGCTATCGACAATGGTCACTGCCCCCACCTCACGCGCCGCCGCGCTGATGGCATCAAGGTCGATGACCTTCACCAGCGGATTGGAGATCGTTTCGACATAGACAACGTCTGGCTCTTCCTCGCGGATGAAGTCGGCGGCCCCCTCGTGGCAGAGATCGCTGATGACAATCTGCACATTGTTGGGCGCGAAGAGCTTTTTCAACTGGCTAAAGGTTGGACCGTAGAGATCCTGTGAAATGACGATTTTTGTGCCTTGAGCCAGCCCTGAAGCCAGCAGCGCTGCGTGAACGGCCGCCATACCTGAGCTGAAAGCCACTGCCCCTACGCCTCCCTCCGCCTGTGCCAGAACTGTTTCCAGCGCATTCGCGTTAGGATTGGTCTGCCGGGCATAGACAAAGGCGGGACGGCCATCCGCGCCGGTACCGCTAAATGCCTCGTCCAGCGCCTCCACGTTTTTATGGAGATAGGTAGTGCTGGCATAAATAGGACTGATCGTAGGGGTTCCGGAGGAAGTGGAGCGGTCCTGATCGCGCCCACCGTGGATCAGGAGAGTATCAAGATGCCATGTCTGGTCGTTTTGAGCCATGCGTAATCCCTCATCACAAATAGAGTAGTTTATGCTAATGATTCCGTTTGGGCGGCGTATCCGCGCCGCCACTTACCTGGTTAAGGCGTACATAGCCTGTTGAGATACTGAAGCCATTCCAGTATCTCTGTGATGGGAGGCAGCTCCGCCTCGTTCTCCGCAATCCATTGCCGGTGGAGAGAGTTATACCGGGTGGCCAGAACGATACTGGGGGCAAGGCTCTTCGTTGTGCTGTCCCAGAAGGTATAGCGTGCAATGACATTGCCCTGCGCGTCAGAGAGCAGGGGGAATGGCAGGTGTAGTGCTTCCTGGGCCTCCAGATTGTTGATGACAGGATCGGCGGTGATCGCCAGTATCGCGCACATTTCCTCGCGGAAATCGCTATATTGCCGGGCAAAAGCGCGCAGCAGTCCCCGTCCCTCGCTGTCAGCGGCGCTGCGTGTAAACAGCAGGACCAGGTTCTCGCGTTGTTTATAGTCCCATGGGCTATGGGGCATGCCGTCCGCTCCAGGAAGCGTGAAGGCAGGAATAATCTCGTCGTGACGTAACCAGGGTTGCCGTCGGTTGGTATTGTCTGTCATAGGTCGCCTCATGTTGTGCTAGCTTTGCCTTTCTCTAATGGTACTCTATAACTGGTATAAAATGCCAGGGCTGGCGTAAGTACTGTGTACCTGGTGCTTGTGTCGCGCGACCTTGCGCAAGCTTTGTCCCCGTCCGTATACTACTTAAACGAGGAGCTGGAAGTACATTACAACAATACCCGCTCTCCGTAAGGAAGGCGGGGCGAGCAGACAAAAGGGGGATTGGAGCTTGAAAGAGAAAATCAAGGGTATCCTGGCCGGACTGATCTTTCGTATCATCGCGCTCCTGACACTGGGACAGATATCACCAATTTTAAGCGCCTGTGTCATTATTGAGCGCGACGGCCAATTTCTGTTGATTGACCGTGCGGATGGCCTGGGCTACACCATTCCGGGCGGCATTGTGCGCTACCGCGAGACGCTGGAGCAGTGTGTGCTGCGCGAGGCGTGTGAGGAAACGGGCTACCAGGTGACTATCAATGGCATTGTTGGCATCTACTCCGCGCCTGATCGTGACCCACGCCTGCGCGCCGTCTCGATTGCGTATAGGGGATCGATTGTGGCTGGCACGGAACATGGTTCGGGCGAGGGACAGCCCTGCTGGCACACCCCTGACGAGGTTTTTGGGCGTATGGCCTTCGACTGTGAAACCATGCTCAAGGACTATTTAAGTGGCGTGCAGCGCCTCTCCTGAGCGATTACTGCCGGCAGTAATTGTGGATACATGTTATGATAGAGAATA
>JAFMRP010000601.1 GCA_017354095.1 Ktedonobacteraceae bacterium | reverse complement strand
GGATGGTCAGGTCCAGTTCTGGCAGAGTACTTGATTGGCGCTGGACGAGCAGTGAATAGGAACTCTGGCCTATTGGCGGTACATACCAGGAGAGAGTAATGGTCAGGCTACAGTTTTTGGGAATGACGGCCCACCCTCCAAACATTTTACGTCCTGATTCATCACTTTGCACATTAGTAGGACCTCCTACTGCGTCGATAGGGTGTAAGCTGCGAAAAAAGGAATCGTGAAGCATATCGGTGCTGTATCCAGCGTCGGTCGTGCCGAGTGGGCAGAGCAGTGTCCCGTCTCCATAGATGTCATTGGGAGGGCAGGACTGGTAGCCTGCACCACAGAAAGGTGTGCCGCTATCGAAGCCGTTGCCCCTGAGTAGCTGAGCTGTTGGGGGAACATAGACGCGTATATAGTCGCGATAGGTATCCAGGCCATAGACCGGGCCGATCTGGTTATAGGCCAGGCGCATGTGTAGAGTATGAGTGGCCCCGCCCTTGCTATCCAGATTGACGGTATCCTGAAGCGTAGTGTGGACGTACTGCGAGGCCTTGCTGGCGCTCAGATTGGCCTGTACCACATAGAGGCCGTCATGTGTTTTGGAGCGATCCATCTCGCTGGCCAGGCCATAGTTTGAGAGCAGGGCCTGGAGTTGTGGATTGGTAACGTAGACCTGCAGATCCTTGGTTTTCAGGTCGGAGAGCAGTTCGTGAGCGATAGTGATCAGTTCATCGGGAGGAGCGTGGCGCACGTGATCCGTCAGCACGCGTGCCAGGCGCGCGGTGAAGAGTTTGCGTGCCGCATCTGGATTTTCCTCTTTCTCAACGATCTCCTCCTTACGAATGCCGTCGTTATCTAACTGGTAGTAGTGCAGGCGCTCTTCCAGGTTCTGGGCTGTGATGGTTTCATGGTACTCGGGAATGGTGATAGGGCCGGTGATCTGTAGAACGTGTGCGATGAGAAAGGGTGAGAACAGCACGACGCCATCGACCTGCCGATGAAATTCCTTCTTGTAGGCCTGAATGGCGAGTTTGGCCGAAGTGGGGAAATCGGCGGACAGGTTGGAGTCGCGCAAGCCCCAATTGGGGATGGGCCACCAATTGAATTTAGCCGGGGGGAGCGCGCCTTGCACGACCGGAAGAGCAGTCGCGCCCTCCTCAAATGGTCCGATATTTTTCAGTGTGAAAGGGGCGACGCGCCCGCCTTTGATCACCAATTCGCCGAACTGGCCTGTGAAGCCACCGGTTGGGCGCAGTTCGGCGCGATCCATCGTCTGTACCAGCAGTGTGCGTGGTTCATTGACGCCCAGCAGCCAGCCCATAGATCCGATGAGATTGCGGACCTGGGTGAGATCTGTCTGGGCCTGGGGCAATAGTTGAAACAGTTGTGTCAATTGTTGCCGTTGTGAATCACCGATTGGCAGATCATCGAGCTTGACTTGCCCAGAGCGTGTCTGGATATCGTTGAGGCGTGGTAGGAGATAGTCGATGGTATCGCGCACGAGATCGAGCATCGACTGCGTTACCAGTGGTTTGCTGGAGTCGGCCAGCAATGAGCCACGAAAGGTTGGAGCCAGTGTTTTGGCCGACTGAACAAGCTTCTGGCCGATATCGGTGATGTCCAGGCCGATTTTGCACAGCTCGTGCGCGGAGTTCACCTGCGAGGGAAAGAAGCGGTTGGCGAAGTTAATGTCCGCGTCGGTGGTCAGGTGTGTCTCAAGAAACTTGAACTCATTTTGTGATGCCTGCAGTTCTCGCTGAGCCTGATCGAGCTTAGCGACATCCAGGAAGCCGGTGGGATGGGCCTGAGCTCCGGTAAAGATGGTTTTAATATTGAGCAGGTGCAGCACACCCATCTGTGCATGGCTATAGAGCGAGTAGACGCGCAAGCCCTCAATAATGGTGGTGATAGTGGGGAGAAGTAGTATAACCAGGAGCACCACGAGGGTTATTTTTACCTTGCGTGAGACTTTTTTGCGTTCCCTGGATTCAGGGCGTGTTGGGCGAGCCAGTAATGGGTGACGGGTGATGCTGGCGACCAGAGTGGTTAGCCAGTGTTGTCTGCGGGCCTGCTCATCCGAGGTGAGTGTGCTCGTGGGTTGGGTAACCTGTGTATCGATTGGATCGGGGGTGTCAGATGGGGAGGTCGCGTCATCGGTGGGAGCGGCCATGCCCTCGGAATCGGTAATCTGAGTGAGATTGATGGCGGCGGTATTGGCATTGCTGATATCTTCGGTGGTTGTGGGCTGCGTGAGGTCAATAGCGGCGGTATCGGCGTCACTGATGTCATCGGTGGCGGTGTCCTCGGTGGTATCAGACGTGGAGTTGTTTGGGTCGCTGATCTCGTCGGGGGCAACGGGTTTGAAGGGATCGGGTGTTGAGTTATTGGAGTCGCCGGTTTCTGGAACGATTTCGGTGATGACGATTTCGGTGAAATCGGGAGTGGAGCCAGTGGAGTTATCGGAGTCGCACGTTTCTGTGGAGGTGTTGTCAGGTGCTGAGACCTCAGTGATAGCTGAGTTGATGGATTCTTCGCCTGTGTTTTCTTCTGAAGTCGTCGTCCGGGTTGTATCGAGATCGGGGGGCTCCATATCCTCTTTGAGCGTGCTTGTGGTGGGGGTAGGAGTGAAACTGGTGGATTCTTCGATGATATCGGCGGGTGTGGAGGAATTGGCGGATTCTGTGGTGGAATCGGATGTGGTGATACTGGCAGATTCCGGTGCGGGATCGGGTGTGGTAACAGGCGCGGTATCGGCTAAGGCAAGATCGTTATTGGTCGCAATGGCGCTGAAGCTGGTAGGGTTATCGTGTGTGGTGGAGGCTTCTCCCTGGTTGTCGTGATCGGTATTGGTATGAGTGTGAGAGGCCGATCGTGATGTATTTTTATTATGGGATTTAGGCACAAGAGTAGCTTTTTTTAAGCGCTTAGCCATAAGAAATAACTTTCCTCCAGGGAAGTTTTACAAAGAAAGCCCATCGTTTTAATTAAGTAGGTATGGCCAGGTAGATGGCTTACTTACTACTAGTAACGTATCGTCAGGAAGAAATGTTTCTAAACGGTGGAAGCTGGCGACTTTGCCTCACCAGAAAGGGGTAAAAAGTGTTGTTGACGGGTGCTGCAGGCATTCTGCTGGTCTCCGTGTGATGTGAGGAGAGCGCAGCAGAACGCCGGAGGGGTTAGAGTTTGCGTGTAAGCCGGCTGCGTGAGCGGGCGGGTAGGGGATAATACGCGGGTGTGGTGCTCAGCATATCG
Organism: Ktedonobacteraceae bacterium; assembly: GCA_017354095.1. Lineage (GTDB taxonomy): Bacteria > Chloroflexota > Ktedonobacteria > Ktedonobacterales > Ktedonobacteraceae > Bu33. The sequence continues at coordinate 1,027 of JAFMRP010000601.1, read as the reverse complement.
CCGATGCGGAGCTGCACTTGCAGGTAGCGGTTCGCGGATCGGTGGTAGTGTGCAAAGAGCATCAGGCTGTGGTGGGCAATGACATCGGCTTCGTCGGTGTGGCGGGTGAGCATCATCTGTCCGCTCAGTGTCTCCTCGGCTGTAGTGATGCCAGCCTCTTCGCCTTCGTCGCCCATTACCAGCCTGCGTGTTTCACGTCGTACTGTTTGATGTGGCCATAGAATGAGAGCGATGGTCTGTCCGCGCAGGCGTTGTTCTTGCAGGCGTTTGCTCAGGTAGTCAGCCAGTTTGCGGATAGCCGCGCACGTTTCGTCGGCGTCGGCGGGATGGTGGAAGCGCACACGGGCATTCTGGCTCAGTGGTGGTGCGTCGGGTACCACCAGGCTCATATCTTCGCCGTGAGCCACGCGGTGGAGCCAGGTTCCCAGGCGTCCCAGGCGGCGGCCCAGGCCATCCTCGGTGAGCGTAGCGACCTGAGCGAACGTCGTGATACCGAAATCGCGCAGGTGAGCGATCATTTCGGCCACCGCGACCGGGTCTGTATTCTCGCTTTTGCCTTCGATTTCTGGTGGTCGTGAGGGGTGCCCTTCCTCGTCGAGTTCGGGCAGGGCGCCGGGGGTGCCGCTGCCAGCAACGCGTGCCTGGAGCAACATCGAGAGTGGCAAGGTCTGCACGAACGAAGCCTCGCGCCCGGGTGGAATGTAGAGTACGCCTTTCCGACCATCCTTGCGGCTCATCAGCGCCGCCAGTTCCGCGATAGCTTTGCCATTGGCCACCCCGATGAGAGCCGTCAATCCCAGGTCAGTGATCTCGGCGCAGAGCTGCTCAGCCAGCGCTACTGGAGAGGCAAAAGTGAGTTCGCAGCCGCGCAGGTCGATGAAGGCATCACAGGGGGGCAGCGACTCGATAATGCGTGAGTAGGCTTTATAGCGCTCGCGCAACTTTTGCAGGAGTGGTTGGTAGCGATCGTAGGAGGCGGGCATGAAGCGTGTGCGCGGTGCTATGCGGTGCGCGCGCCGCAGTGGCA